>NZ_JBIVUV010000020.1:45556-218183 GCF_044768525.1 Streptomyces sp. NPDC091287 | reverse complement strand
CGCCTCTACGAGTCCTGGGGCATCACACCCGACCACCTCGTCGGCCACTCCATCGGCGAAATCACCGCCGCCCACGTCGCCGGCATCCTCACCCTCCACGACGCGGCACGACTCGTCACCGCCCGCGCCACCCTCATGGACGCCCTCCCCCACACCGGCACCATGACCGCCATCGAAGCCACCGAAGAAGAAGTCACCCCCCACCTCGACGACGGCGTGAGCATCGCCGCCGTCAACGGCCCCACCTCCGTGGTCATCTCCGGCGACACCGACGCCACCGACCGGATCGCGGAGAAGTTCCGCAAACAAGGACGCCGCACCAAACAACTCACCGTCAGCCACGCCTTCCACTCGCACCACATGGACGCGATGCTCGACGACTTCCGCGCCACCACGACACAGCTCACCTACCACCGGCCCACGATCCCGATCGTCCCGACGGTCGCCACCGACCTCGCAATGACCGACCCCGAATACTGGGTCACCCAAGTCCGCGCAACAGTCCACTTCCACCAAGCCGTCCAGGAGCTGGAGACGCGCGGCGTCACCACCTACATCGAACTCGGCCCCGACGGCGTCCTCACCGCCCAGGCCCAGCAATCCGCAGAAGGCACCTTCACCCCCGCACTGCGCCGCGGACGCGACGAGACCACCACCACCCTCACCGCACTCGGCACCGCCTACGTCCACGGGCGCCCGGTCACCACACCTCACGCCACGCAGCTCAGCAGCCTCCCCGGCTACGCCTTTCAGCGACAGAGCTACTGGCTGGAGGCACCCCGGAGCGCCCAGAACTCCTCGGCACTCGGCCAGACCTCGGTGGAGCATCCGCTGCTGTCCAGCCTGATTCACGCGGTGGACAGCGACACGACTCTGTTCACCGGGCAGGTTTCGCGGAACTCGCACCCGTGGCTGGCCGATCACACGGTGATGGGCAACGTGATCGTGCCCGGTACCGCGTTCATCGAGCTGGCGATTCACGCCGGGGACCAGGCCGGGTTCGACACGGTCGACGAGATGCTGGTCGCGGCGCCGCTGTTCCTCACCGACGAAGCCGTACAGCTCCAGGTGGCGCTCAAGGACAACACGGTCTCCATCCACTCGCGTTCAGCCGGCCGTTCATGGGATCTGCACGCCACGGCGACGCTCAGCACCTCCGCGGCGTCCGCCGAGACCCTCGTATGGCCGCCCCAGGGGCAGCCCGTGCCCATCGAGGACGTGTACCCCGCGCTGGAGCGCATCGGGCTCGGTTACGGGCCGGCGTTCCAGGGTCTGACCGCCGCCTGGCGGTCCGACGACGCGCTGTTTGTCGAGATCGTGCTGCCCGAGGCGGTGCACGACGCGGCCTTCGGTATCCACCCGGCGCTCCTCGACTCGGCGCTGCACGCGTACGCCCACCAGCACTCCACCGACGGCAGCATCAGCCTGCCGTTCTCCTGGAACGGCGTGCGGCTGCACGCCTCGGGCGCCACGGCGCTCCGCGCGCGGATCACCCCGGCCGGCGAGGGCGGGCTCGCCCTGCACGCCGTGGACCACGCCGGTCAGCCGGTCATCTCGGTCGCGCGGCTCGCGACTCGACCGGTCAGCGCCGACCAGCTCCAGGTGCGCACGTCGTCCACCGAACCGCTGCTCGTGCCGAGCTGGCAGCCCCTCACCCTGCCGGTCGACGCGCCCGACGCGCCCCACCACGTGCTGACCGTGCCCCGCGGCGGCGAGCTGCACGAGGTCGCCGAGTCCGTGCTGACCTCGTTGCAGGAGTGGCTGGCGAGCGACACCGATGACGTTCTCGTGGTCCACACGCGCGACGCGGTGGACACCGGCACGCCGGATCTTGCCGCGGCAGCGGTGTGGGGTCTGGTGAAGTCGGCCCAGACGGAGAACCCCGGGCGGATCGTGCTGCTCGACGGTGACTTCGACGCCGCCGTGGTCAGCGGTGCGATCGCCGCCGATGAGAACCAGCTGCTCGTGCGCGGCGAGGAGGTCCGAGCCGCCCGTCTGATCCGGCCCGACGCGGATGCGCTGTTGCCCGTGCCGGACGACACCTGGCAGCTGGTGTCCACGGGGGCGGGCACCCTGGAGACGCTGGCCATCACCGCGGACGAGCGGGTGTCCCAGCCGCTGCTCCCCGGTGAGGTGCGGCTGGAGGTCCGTGCGTCCGGCGTCAACTTCCGTGACGTACTGATCGCGCTCGGCATGTACCCGCACGACCCGCTGCCACCGCTCGGCGGTGAGGTCGCGGGCATCGTGATCGAGGTCGCGCCGGACGTCACCACGATGGCCGTGGGCGACCGTGTGTTCGGTCTCGCGGAGGGGACGTTCTCCCAGCAGGCCGTCGGGGACCACCGGGCGCTGCACGCGATGCCGGGCAGCTGGACGTTCGCTCAGGCGGCGACCGCTCCGATCGTCTGGATGACCGCGCTGCTGGGTCTGCGGAACATCGCCGGTCTGTCCGCGGGCGAGAAGGTCCTCATCCACGCCGGCACCGGCGGCGTCGGCATGGCGGCGATCCAGCTGGCCCGCCACTACGGCGCGGAGGTGTACGCGACGGCCAGCCTGCCGAAGTGGGACGTGCTGCGGTCGCTCGGTGTCGACGACCGTCACATCGCCAACTCCCGCACGCTGGACTTCGAGGAGCACATCCTCCGTGAGACCGGCGGCAGCGGTGTCGACGTGGTGCTTGACTCGCTCGCGGGCGATTTCGTGGATGCTTCGCTGCGGCTGATGCCGAACGGAGGCCGCTTCCTGGAGATCGGCAAGACCGACATCCGGGACGCCGACGAGGTGGCACAGCGGCACACGGGCGTGGCGTACACCGCCTACGACCTCAACGCCAGTGACCCGGACACCCTCCAGGCGCTGCTCGCCGAGCTGTGCGACCTGTTCGAGCGGCAGGTGCTCACCGCACTGCCGGTGCAGGCATGGCCGGTGCCCCAGGCGCCCGCCGTTTTCCGGTACATGGGGCAGGCCAAGCACACCGGCAAGATCGCTCTCACCGTCGACCGGCCGCTCGACCCCGAGGGCACCGTGCTCATCACGGGCGGTACCGGCACGCTCGGCGCGATCCTCGCGAAGCACCTGGTGGAGCGGCACGGCGTCCGCCGACTGCTGCTGACCAGTCGGCGCGGGCACGCCCCCGAGCTGGCGGCGGAGCTCACCGAGCTCGGCGCCGACGTGACGATCGCGGCGTGCGACGCGAGCGACCGGGAGGCGCTCGCCGCGCTCCTGGCCGGGGTGGAGAACCTCACGGGCGTCGTGCACACCGCGGGTGTGCTGGACGATGCGATGGTCACCAACCTGACGCCCGAGCAACTTCACGTGGTGCTGCGCAACAAGGCGGACGCGGCGTGGCACCTGCACGAGCTGACCCAGGACCGCGACCTTGCGGCGTTCGTCCTGTACTCCTCCATGGCCGGTACGTTGGGCGGTCCCGGCCAGGGCAACTACGCCGCCGCCAACGCCTACCTCGACGCACTCGCGCACCACCGCCGTGAGCGGGGGCTGCCCGCGGTGTCGATGGCGTGGGGCCTGTGGGAGGACGCGAGCGCGATGAGCGCGCACCTCACCACGACCGACCTCGCCCGGATGGCCCGCGAGGGCTTCCCCTCGATCAACGCCGCGCAGGGTGTCGGGATGTTCGACGCCGCTCTCACCCTCGGCCAGGCCGCGGTCCTCACCGCCCCGATCACCCTGTCGTCGCTGCGCGGTGAGGTGGCGCCGGTGCTGCGAGCGCTCGTCCGTACGCCGTCGCGACGCACCGCGAGCGCCCGGACCGCGGACACCAACGCCCTGGCGAGTGCGTTGGCCGCCCGCGACGAGGCCGGCCGGCTGGAACTGCTGCTCGGCATCGTGCGTGAGCACGTCGCCTACACGCTCGGCCACAGCGGCGGCGACGCGGTCGACCCCGAAACTCCCTTCAAGGACATCGGTTTCGACTCGCTCACCGCCGTCGAGCTGCGCAACCGCCTGAGTGCGGCGACCGGGGTCCGGCTGCCCGCGACGATCATCTTCGACCATCCGACGGCCGCCGCCATGGCCGCGTTCCTGCGGTCGAAGCTCACCGGTGGGGCCAGTGCCGCCGCTCCGGTCGTCCGTGCGGTCGTGACCGACGACGAGCCGATCGCCATCGTCTCCATGGCGTGCCGCCTCCCCGGCGATGTGCGCACGCCGGAGGACCTGTGGCGGCTCGTCGCGGGTGAGCAGGACGCGATCACCGGGTTCCCGACGAACCGGGGGTGGGACCTCGACGGTCTCTACGACCCGGAGCGCACCCGGTCACGCACCTCCTACATCAGGGTCGGCGGGTTCCTGCACGACGCCGACCGCTTCGACGCGGCGTTCTTCGGTATTTCGCCGAAGGAAGCGCTGGCGATGGATCCGCAGCAGCGCGTGCTGATGGAGACGTCGTGGGAGCTGTTCGAGAACGCCGGCATCAACCCGAAGTCGTTGCGCGGCAGCAGGACCGCCACGTACGTCGGACTGCTCGGTCAGGACTACGCGCCCCGCGGGTCCCAGGCGTTCGACGAGGTGGAGGGCCACGTGATGACGGGCATCTCCAACGCCGTCGCCTCCGGCCGCATCGCCTACGCGTACGGGTTCGAGGGGCCCGCGCTGACGGTCGACACCTCGTGCTCCTCCTCGCTGATGGCCACGCACATCGCGATGCGGACGCTGCGGTCCGGTGAGTGCGATCTGGCGTTGGCCGGCGGTGTCACGGTGATCGCGCAGCCGGACATCTTCACCGAGTTCAGCCGTCAGGGCGGCCTCGCGCGAGACGGCCGGGTGAAGTCGTTCGGCGCCGGCGCCGACGGCACCAGCTTCGCCGAGGGCGCGGGCCTGCTGCTCCTGGAGCGGCTGTCGGACGCGGTACGCAACGGCCACACCGTCCACGCGGTCATCCGCGGCTCAGCGGTGAACTCCGACGGGGCCTCCAACGGGCTCACCGCCCCCAACGGCCCGTCCCAGGAGCGGGTGATCCAGGAGGCGCTCGCCTCCGGCGGGCTCGTCCCGGCAGACGTGGACGCCCTGGAGGCACACGGCACGGGGACCGTACTCGGCGATCCGATCGAGGCACAGGCCGTCCTCGCGACCTACGGGCAGAACCGGACGTCTCCGCTGCTGATGGGGTCGCTCAAGTCGAACCTGGGGCACACACAGGGCGCGGCCGGCGTCGCCGGCGTCATCAAGATGGTGATGGCGATGAAGCACGACCTGCTGCCGCGCACCCTGAACGTCGACGAGCCGACGCCTGAGGTCGACTGGTCGACGGGCTCGGTGACGCTGCTGGCGGAGGCCCGGCCGTGGCCGGCCGGGGACCGGCCGCGCAGGGCGGGAATTTCGTCCTTCGGCATCTCGGGCACGAACGCGCACCTGATCATCGAGGAGCCTCCGGCGCCCGCACCGGACGCTCCAGGCTCCTCCGATTCCGACTCCCCCGCGGCCGCGTCCGCGGCGGAGCCGGTGCCGGTGCCGTTCCTGGTGTCGGCGCGGACGGCCGAGGCCCTGACGACGCAGGTCGCCAGGCTCAAGCAGCATCTGGCCGAGCATCCCGAGCTGGTCGCCCCGGATGTCGCTCACACCCTCGCCGGGCGTGCGCAGTTCGACCACCGGGCGCTGCTGTTCGGTACGGAGGAGCTGGTCGACGGCGTTGTCGGCAAGGGCGGTCTGGCGTTCCTGTTCACCGGGCAGGGCTCGCAGCGCGCAGGCATGGGCCGCGAGCTCTACGAGACGTACCCGGTCTTCCGTGAAGCGCTCGACGCCGCACTCGCGGCACTCGGCATCCAGGACGAGTACTTCACCGGCGACCTCGACCGCACCCGCCTGACACAACCCGCACTCTTCGCACTGGAAACCGCCCTCTACCGCCTCTACGAGTCCTGGGGCATCACACCCGACCACCTCGTCGGCCACTCCATCGGCGAAATCACCGCCGCCCACGTCGCCGGCATCCTCACCCTCGACGACGCGGCACGACTCGTCACCGCCCGCGCCACCCTCATGGACGCCCTCCCCCACACCGGCACCATGACCGCCATCGAAGCCACCGAAGAAGAAGTCACCCCCCACCTCGACGACGGCGTGAGCATCGCCGCCATCAACGGACCCCGCTCGACCGTGGTCTCCGGCGACACCGACGCCACCGACCGGATCGCGGAGAAGTTCCGCGAACAAGGACGCCGCACCAAACAACTCACCGTCAGCCACGCCTTCCACTCGCACCACATGGACGCGATGCTCGACGACTTCCGCGCCACCACGACACAGCTCACCTACCACCGGCCCACGATCCCGATCGTCCCGACGGTCGCCACCGACCTCACGATGACCGACCCCGAATACTGGGTCACCCAAGTCCGCTCGGCGGTTCGCTTCCACGACGCCGTGACGGCGCTTCCGGAGGGCACCGTCTTCATCGAGCTCGGCCCCGACCCCGTACTCAGCGCCGCCGCACAGCAGTTCGCGAAGGGCCCGTTCTCCGGGACGCTCCGTACCGCCCAGTCCGAGGTCACCGGCGTGCTCACCGCTCTCGGCACGGCCTACGTACACGGCAGTTCTCCGGTGCTGCCTGCGGGCAACACCGTAGAGCTGCCGAACTACGCTTTCCAGCAGCAGAGTTACTGGCTCACCGACGTCGGCCCCGTCGACGCCGCCGGGCTCGGGCTCCTGCCGGGCGGGCATCCGCTGCTCGGCGGTGAGATACAGCAGGCGGACAGCGACACCGTCCTGTTCACCGGCCGTACCGCCAACGCCGAACACGGCGCCGCGACCCTGCTCGACCTCGCCCTGCACGCGGCGGACGACGGGCTGGAGGAGCTGACCGTCGAGTCGCCCCTGCCGCCCGGCGAGGCGCTGCTGCTCCAGGTCGCGGTCAACGGCACGAGGCTCACGATCCACTCCCGTGCCGACGGCGCGCCGTGGCAGCGCCACGCCACCGGCACGCTCGCCACGGTGAACTCCGACGCGCCGGGCCTCCCCTGGCCGCCGAACGCCGCCGAGGTCGGCCCCCAGGCGGACGGCGTCACGCAGGCGTGGCGCGACGGCAGCACCTTCTACGCCGAGGCCACCACGGACTCGACGGAGCACGGCGTCGACCCGGGGCTGCTCACCGCCGTGCTCCAGCAGGGCGGAGTGCCGGTGCAGCCACTGCACTGGCGCAACGTCCGGCTGCACCGTGCCAGGGCGACGACCCTGCGCGTCCGGTTCGACGGCGGTCTCCTCGCGACGGACGAGGACGGCGTGCCGGTGCTGACCGCCGAGCAGGTCACCACGGCGCCGGTCAGCGCCGCGCAGCACGCCCTGTTCGACCTCGCCTGGGTGCCGTCCGCGAAGTCCGGTGCCACCGAGTTCGACGTACTGGAGGTGCCGCGGTTCGGCGATCTGGAGGAGGTGCTCACCACGGTGCTGCACGCCCTGCGGTCCGAGCGCTCCGGGCCGCTCGTGGTCCACACGCACGACGCCGTCCACACCGAGGACCCCGATCCCGTCGCGGCGGCCGTCTGGGGTCTGGTCCGCACCGCACAGCACGAGGAGCCCGGCCGGTTCGTCCTGGTCGACGGTGAAACGGTGCCCGACGCGCTGCCCGACGACGAGCCGCAGGTCGCCGTGCGCGGCCACGGGACCCTGGTGGCCCGGCTGGCCCGTATCACCGCGTCCGCTCCCGCGCCCCGCTGGCACGGCACGGTCCTCACGACCGGGGACGCGCCCTTCATCGACCACCTGCCCGTCACGGACGTCGTCACCTGGGCCGGCGACGACCCGGACGATCTGCGGCAGGTGCTCGACGCCCACGACGTCACGGCCGTCGTGCACGTGCCGAGGCCCGGCGTCGAGGCGCTGGTCTCGCACCTCACGCCGGAACAGCTGGTCGAGGCGGTGCGCGGCGCGGCCGACGT
Organism: Streptomyces sp. NPDC091287; assembly: GCF_044768525.1. Lineage (NCBI taxonomy): Bacteria > Bacillati > Actinomycetota > Actinomycetes > Kitasatosporales > Streptomycetaceae > Streptomyces > Streptomyces sp. NPDC091287. The sequence goes on along the minus strand of NZ_JBIVUV010000020.1, from coordinate 210,294 downwards.
GGCCCGGCACCTGCACCGGCTCACCGAGGGCCGCCAGTTGGTGGCGTTCGTGCTCAGCTCCTCGATCGTCGGCACCGTCGGTCACACCGGCCGGGGCGCCGAAGCCGCGACCGCCGCGTACCTGGAGGCGTTGGCCCGGCACCGCAACGCCCGCGGTCTGCCCGCGCTCGCCGTCGCGTGGGGGGCGGAGCAGAGCCAGGAGCTGTTCGACGCCGCCGTGACGGCCGGGCGGCCGACGGTGGTGGCGAACGCGCTCGACCCGTCCGGGATCCGCGCCGCCGGCCCTGTGCCCGCCGTGCTGCGCGGGCTGGTGAAACCACTGCCGCAGCGCAGCCGGACGCTCGCCTCCCGGCTCGTCGGGCTGGACGCCGCCGCGCAGGGCGCCGTGGTGCTGGAGGTGCTGCGCGAGGCGATCGCCGAGGTGCTCGGGCACGACGACCCGAAGGAGATCGAGGCGGAGTACCCGTTCTCCGACCTCGGGTTCACGTCGATGACGGCGGTCGAGCTGCGCAACCAGCTGTTCACCGCCACCGGCCTCGATCTCTCCACGACGCTCGTGTTCGACCACCCGACCCCGGCCGCCCTCGCCAAGGTCCTGCGCGAGCGGCTCAGCCCGGAGGACCAGGCGCACCAGGTGGTCCAGTCCGATCTGGACCGGCTGGAGGCCAGCCTCGCCGCCGCCTCGGCCCCGACGTCGGCGCACACCGCGGCGGTCACCAACCGGTTGCGGGCGATGCTCGCGAAGTGGACCGAGGACCCTGACGAGAACACCGACGGCGAGGACGAGAACTTCGAGTCCGCGTCGGCCGAGGACATCTTCGACTTCATCGACAACCAGCTCGGACGCGCCACCAACTGACGCCTGTCGCGCCGCACGAAGGGAACGTGATCACAGTGTCCGATGAGAAGAAGGCCGTGGAGTACCTGAAGTGGGTGACGGCCGACCTGAGGAAGAGCAGGCAGCGCGTCGACGAGTTGGAGTCCTCGAAGCACGAGCCCATCGCGATCGTCGGCCTGGCCGCACGGTTCCCCGGCGGCGTCACCAACGCCGACGAGCTGTGGGACCTCGTGGCGAACGGGCGGGACGCGATCACCGAGTTCCCCTCCGACCGCGGCTGGGACGTGGCGGGCACGTACGACCCCGATCCGGGCAGGCCCGGCAAGACCTACACGAAGCACGGCGGATTCATCGGCTCCGCACCACAGTTCGACGCCGAGTTCTTCCGGATCAACCAGCGCGAGGCACTCGCGATGGACCCGCAGCAGCGGCTGCTGCTGGAGGTCGCGTACGAGGCGGTCGAGAACGCCCGGATCGACCCGACGTCCCTCAAGGGCCGTCAGGTGGGCGTGTTCGCCGGTCTCGCGGGCCAGTCGTACCTCCACCGCGGTCACTTCACCAGCGAGGAGCTGGCCGGGTACGTCATCACCGGCATGGTCGGCAGCATCGCCTCCGGCCGGATCGCCTACTCGCTCGGACTTGAGGGCCCCGCCGTCACCATCGACACGGCCTGCTCGTCGTCGCTGGTCGCCACGCACACCGCCGTGCAGTCGCTGCGCAACAACGAGTGCGAGTTCGCGCTGGCGGGCGGCTCGACCGTGATCGGTTCGATCGAGAGCTGGGTGGAGTTCAGCCGCCAGGGCAACCTCTCGGCCGACGGCAGGTGCCGCACGTTCGACGCCGGTGCCGAGGGCACGAGCTGGAGCGAAGGCGTCGGCATGGTCGTGCTGGAGCGGCTCTCCGACGCCCGCCGCAAGGGGCACACGATCCACGCGGTCATCCGGGGCAGTGCGGTGAACTCCGACGGCGCGTCCAACGGTCTCACCGCGCCCAACGGCCCGGCCCAGGAGCGGGTGATCCAGCAGGCGCTCGCCGACGCGCGGCTGACGACGTCCGACGTGGACGTGGTGGAGGCGCACGGCACGGCCACGACGCTGGGCGACCCGATCGAGGCGCAGGCGCTCCTCGCGACGTACGGGCAGAACCGGCCGGCCGACCGGCCGATCTGGCTGGGGTCGCTGAAGTCCAACATCGGCCACACGCAGGCCGCCGCGGGCATCGGCGGCATCATCAAGATGGTGATGGCGCTGCGGCACGGCGTGATGCCGCGGACCCTGCACGTCGAGGAGCCCACCCCGCACGTCGACTGGGCGGCGGGCAACGCCCGGCTGCTCAGCGAGGCCCAGCCCTGGCCCGAGGTGGACCGGCCGCGCCGGGCCGCCGTCTCCGCGTTCGGCCTCAGCGGCACCAACGCACACCTGGTACTGGAACAGGCGCCCGCCGGCGCCTCACCGGAGTCCCCCACGCCCGGCGCGCCGGAAGGGGGTTCCGCGGGCGGCCGGGTCGTGCCGCTGCCCGTCAGCGCCAAGAGCGCCGAAGCGCTGGAGGAGCAGGCGGCACGGCTCGTCGAGCACCTCGGGCGGCGCCCGGATCTGCGCCCGGCGGACGTCGGCTTCTCCCTGGCCACGACCCGTACGCAGTTCCCGCACCGGGCCGTGCTGCTGGGCGACACCGTGGCGGCCAGGGGCGTCGCTGGCATGGGTGGGCTCGCTCTGATGTTCACCGGGCAGGGTGCGCAGCGCGTGGGCATGGGACGTGAGCTGTACGAGGACCGTCCCGTGTTCGCCGAGGCGCTCGACGCCGCGATCGACGCCGTCGACAGCGCGCTCGGCGACCAGGTGCCGGTGTCGCTGCGCACGGTCTTCTTCGCCCGGGAGGACACACCCGCGGCGGGGCTGCTCGACCGGACGTTGTACACCCAGACGTCGTTGTTCTGCCTGGAAACCGCGCTGTTCCGGTTGTTCGAGCACTGGGGTGTCACCCCCGACTACCTGGTCGGGCACTCGATCGGTGAGCTGGCCGCCGCACACGTCGCCGGCGTGTTCGGGCTCGGTGACGCCGCCCGGCTCGTCGCCGCCCGTGCGAGGCTGATGAACGAGCTGCCGCGCGGCGGCACGATGATCGCGGTCGAGGCGGACGAGGACGAGGTCTCGGCCCTGCTGCCCGCCGACGGGAGCGTGAGCCTCGCCGCGGTCAACGGCCCCACCTCCTTGGTGGTCTCCGGTGACCACGACGCGACCACGGAGCTGGCGTCGACGATCGCCGCGCGGGGCCGCCGCACCAAGGCGCTCGTGGTGAGCCACGCGTTCCACTCGCACCGTATGGACGCGATGCTGGACGACTTCCACGCCGTGGCCCGCACGCTGAGCTACCAGCCGCCGTCGATCCCGATCGTCTCCACGCTCACCGGCAAGCTCGCCGACGCCGAGACGGTCGCCACGCCCGAGTACTGGGTCAAGCAGGTGCGCCGGGCGGTCCGGTTCCACCACGCGGTGACGCACCTGGACGAGCTGGGCGTGACGACGTTCATCGAACTCGGCCCGGACGGTGTGCTGACCGCTCAGGCCCGGCAGTCGCTGGCCGAGCACGCGTTCGCCCCCGCGCTGCGCTCGGGCAGCGGCGAGGTCACCACGGTGCTCACCGCACTCGCCACGGCCTACGTCAACGGCCACTCGGCCGACTGGGCCGCGGTCTTCGGCGGGGATGCCCGGCCGGTCGACCTGCCGACCTACGCGTTCCAGCGCAAACGGTTCTGGCTCGACCCCGGCAGCGCGATGACGGACGTCGCCGGTGTGGGCGTGCACGCCGCCGAGCACCCGCTGCTCGGCGCCACCGTCCACACCGAGGACGACTCGGTGATGTTCACCGCGCGTCTGACCCGCACGACCCAGCCGTGGCTCGCTGAGTTCACGGTGTCGGGCAGGACCGTTCTGCCGAGCTCGGCGCTGGTGGAGCTCGCGATCCACACGGGTGACGAGGTCGACTGCAACCAGCTGCGGGAGCTGCGCGTGCACAACCAGGTCATGCTCCCCGAGCACGCCCCGGTGCAGCTCCAGGTGTGCGCCGGTGCCGCGGAGGACGACAGCAGCCGTACGGTCGTGATCCGTTCCCGCCCGGACGGTTCCGAGGGGGCGTGGACCCTGCACGCGACCGGCGTACTCACCAGCACCGCGCTCGCCGCCCCACCGCCCGCGGACGCCGAGTGGCCGCCGGCGGGCGCCGTCGCCGTGGCACCCGGGGAGATCGATTCCGCGCTGGACGGCCTCGGCCTCGGCTACGGGCCCGCGTTCCAGGGCGTCGACGAGCTGTGGCGTGACGGCGACGCGCTGTACACGACGGTACGGCTGTCGGAATCGGTGCCTGGCGACGGCTTCGGCATCCACCCCGCGCTGCTCGTCTCCGCCCTGCGCCCGTACGTGGCCGTCACCTCGGGCCTGCCGTCCGAGTGGTCCGGCGTGCAGTTGCACGCGGTCGGCGCGACGGGGCTGAACGTCCGGCTGACCCCGGACGGTGACGGGGGCGCGTCCCTCCTCGCCACCGACGCCGCGGGACAGCCGGTGCTCACCGTCGACTCGGTGCGCACCCGGCCGTTCTCCCTCCACGCGGAGGACACCGAGGTCCGTGAAGCGCTGCTGGGTGTCGAGTGGGCACCGGTCAACCTGCCGTCGCCCGTCGAGGGGCGGTGGGCGTTCGTCGAGGACGACATCCCCTACGACGCGGAGACGCTGCTGTTCGAGCCGGTGCGGCCGGGCGACGACCCGGTCGCCGCGACGCACGACGCGGCAGGCCGGACGCTTGACCTGTTGCAGCGCTGGCTGCTGTTGGGGGAAGACGTCAAGCTGGTCGTCCTCACCCGCGACGCCGTGCACTCCGATGCCGTGGACCCGGCGGCGACGGCGGTGTGGGGTCTGGTGCGGTCAGCGCAGAACGAGTACCCCGGCCGCATCGTGCTGGTGGACACCGACGCCCCGGCGCGCGACAGTCTGCCGGCGGTGCTCGCCGCCGCGGCCAGTGACAACGAACCGCAGATCGCGGTCAGGGACGGCCGGGCGTTCGTACCGAGGCTCATGCGGACCCCTGCCGCGACGACTCGCACCCCCCGCATCGGCGGCGAGGGCACCGTACTGATCACCGGTGGCACCGGCGCCCTGGGCAGGGTCGTCGCCCGGCATCTGGTGACCACGCAGGGCGTGAAGCACCTGCTGTTGGTGAGCAGGCGCGGCCGGGCGCCCGAGCTGGTCGCGGAGTTGTCCGCGCTCGGCGCCGATGTGCGCGTCGAGGCGTGCGACACCACCGACCGCGACGCCGTGGAAGCGCTGCTGGGCGGCCTGGAGCATCCGCTGAAGGCCGTCGTGCACACCGCCGGCATCACCGAGGACGGCATGATCGCGACCATGACAGCCGACCAGCTGCACGCGGTGCTGCGGCCGAAGGTCGACGCGGCATGGCATCTGCACGAACTGACCAAGGACCTCGACCTCGACGCGTTCGTGCTGTTCTCGTCGATGGCGGCCACGGTCGGCGGCCCCGGCCAGGGCAACTACGCCGCGGCGAACTGCTTCCTCGACGGCCTCGCACAGCACCGTGCCGGGCTCGGGCTGCCCGCGGTCTCGATCGAATGGGGTCTGTGGGAGGAGGCCAGTGCCGTCTCCGCACACCTCACCCCGGTGATACTGAGCCGCATGGCCCGCGAGGGCATGCGGCAGATCCCCACACCGCTCGGTACGGCGATCCTGGACACGGCGCTGTCGCTGGACCGGTCGCTGGTGATCGGCCAGCCCTTCGACGTGACACTGGCCCGTGAGCACGCCGCGCACGCGAACGTCCCGGCGCTGATGCGCAAGGTGCTGCGCACGCAGAACCGCCGTACGGCCGCGGCCCAGCAGTCCTCGGGCGGCGCGCTCCTGGACCGGCTGGCCGGCCTGCCCGTCGACGAGCAGCGCGAGGTGGTGCTGCGTATCGTCCTCGACACGACGTCGGCGGTCCTCGGCCATGACACCACCGGTTCGGTCACCGCCACCCAGAACTTCGGCGACCTCGGGTTCGACTCGCTGACGGCCGTGGACCTGCGTGGAGGCCTGCTCGCCGAGACGGGTGTGCAACTGCCGGTGTCCCTCGTCTTCGACCACCCCACGCCCGATGACCTCACCGACCGGCTGCTCTCCGAGCTGTTGGGCGCGCCGGGCGGAGGCCGGGTCGTGGACTTCACGGCCGAGGTGCGGCTGGCGGACGACATCCGGGCCGCGGACACCGTGCACAGGACGGACGATCCCCAGCATGTGCTGCTGACCGGCGCCACCGGCTTCATCGGCTCGTTCGTGCTGCGCGACCTGCTGCGTACCACCGGAGCCACCGTGCACTGCCTGGTGCGGGCCGCGGACGAGGAGGCGGCCTACGCCAAGATCCGTTCCGCGTCCGCGTACTACAGGACGGGCATAGCGCTGGACCGGGTGCGCGTGGTCCTGGGTGACCTCGGTGCGCCGGGGCTGGGGCTCGGCGCGGAGACGGCGGACCGGCTGGCCCGCGAGGCCGACGTGGTGTTCCACATCGGCGCCCACGTCAACTGGCTCTACCCGTACGCGAAGCTGAAGGCGGCCAACGTCACCGCGACGGAGGAGATCCTGCGGATCGCGGCGAAGCACCGCACGGTGCCGGTGCACTACATCTCGTCGACCGGTGTCTACGCGAACCTGCCGGAGGAGGGCGTACGCCTGACCGAGGACGCGCCGATCGGCCCGCCGGAGCAGCTCTTCAGCGGGTATCGGCAGTCGAAGTGGGTGTGCGAGGAGATCATCGGCATCGCCCGCGAGCGGGGCATCCCGGTGTCGTCCTACCGGGTGGACGTGGTGACGGGTGATCAGGTCAACGGTGCCTGCCAGACGCAGGACTTCGTCTGGCTCAGCATCCGCGGCATCGTGGAGGCGCGGGCCGTACCGGACAGTCTGGAGAGCCACTTCCACCCGACGCCCGCCGACTACGTCAGCGGCGCGATGCTCCAGCTGGCGTGGCAGCTCACCGGCACCGGTGACACCTACAACCTGTCCAACCCGGCGCGGCTGACGTTCGGCGAGATCATCGACGCGCTGCGGGCCAGGGGCCACCGCATCGACGGGATGGACCTCACGTCGTGGACCCGTAAGGTCCGTATCGACCGGTCCAACGCGATGCAGCCGCTGCTCGACCAGTTCGTGGAGCTCGTGGGGTTGCCGGGCGGTACCTACCCGGGCATCGACTGCTCCAAGGCCGATGCCGCACTGGCGGACACCTCGATCGTCTGCCCGCCGGTGCGGAGCGAACTGCTGGGCACCTACCTGGACTTCTTCACCGACGTCGCCTACCTGCCCGCCCCGTGAGGTGACGCGCCGAGGGGCCACCGGAGTTCCGGTGGCCCCTCGGACCGGGTGAGGCGAAGGAGGTGGAGAGGGATCAGCGGGAGACGGCCTCGGCCTGGTGCAGCTGGGAGATCCTGTCCAGCAGGAGCGAACCGGCCCGCAGCGTCTCATCGTTCCGAACGCCCGCCAGCAGATCGATCACCCCGCAGCGTACGACGGTGGCCAGGTCGCCGGAGTCGAGTGCGCGGCGCACGACCCAGCGGATCTTCGCCGCCACGATCTCGTCGCAGTCGTCCGGGTCGATGCCCGCGTGTTCACGCACGAGCCGCTCGGACTCGGCGTGGCGCCCCGTCCTGAGGGACCTCACGGTGGCGGAGTCGGAGACGGGGGCGGGCCGCCCCGCGGGCGTCCGGGGAGCGGGGACGGCAGGGGGAGCCGGCTCGGGCCGCAGTTCGTGGTTGAGGATCGCGTGCTCCAGCTCGCGCAGCGCGGGGCTCGGCTCCAGGCCGAGCTGCTCGTTGAGGCCGGTGCGCGTACGGCGGTACAGCCTGAGCGCGTCCGCCTGCCTGCCGGAGTGGTACAGGGCCTCCATCAGCTGGCCGCACAGGCGCTCCCGCAGCGGTTCCGCCTCGACCACGGCCTCCAGTTCGCCGAGCACATCGCGGTGGCGGCCCAGCCGGAACTCCGCCTCCACGCGGTACTCCAGCGCGGTCAGCCTGGAATCGTTGAGTGCGGCCATCTCCCGCCAGTACAGGCCCTGTTCGGCAAGGTCGGCGAGCGCTTGGCCGCGCCACAGTGACAACGCCTCGCGCAGAACGCGCGAGGCGGCTTCCCAGTGGCCGTTCGCCAGGTCGGTCCTTCCCCGGGCCAGCAGCAGCTGGAAGCGCACCACGTCGAGCCGATCAGGGGCGACGCCGAGCTGATACCCCCCGGCTCGCTTCTCCAGCGGCAACCCCGCCCTGCGCAGCGCGTGCACCGCGTTGTATACCACCTGCCTGCCGGTGGGCGGAGCATCGGAGGGCCACAGTGCCTGCTCCAGCCTGGCCACGGTGACCGGGGAGCCGTGGTGGAGCAGGATGTAACCGAGCACAGCCCTCTGCCGTAGTCCGCGTACGCCCGACGCGCCCTCCTCCTCGGACACATCCAGATGCCCCAAGACCCGGAACATCGCCGTCGCCCCCTTTCCACGAAGTCTCTTCAAAGTTCCGCATACTGAAGTCGGGCTTTCCGTTTACGGTCCGGAAAACCGGCACAGATTTTTCGAAGTGCGGTGGAATTTCCCTGCTGAACATCGCCATACTCCCCCCAGAGCGGCGTGCAGACTCTTTGCCGAATGACTGTCGGCGGGTTTCCGTGCCCACCGGGGCAGCCAGTCGCAGGTCTCACCGGATCGTGGTGTGCGCACGACTCTGTGCGCGGTCCGGTCTCTTGTTCACCACCCATGGTGGGGGGCCGCCGTCCAGCCCCGCACAAAGCACGCACAAATCGCGGGCGAGGCGGGTTCCGGTGGGGCGTCCGACGGTGAACCGACTTTCTCGTCCGCTGTCCCAGCGGGTCGGTGGGCGCGTCGGGAGAACGGGACGAGGGGCGGCTTGGGCTGCCGGCGGGCGGGGCTACTCGGCGCGCACGGACGGTTCCCGTACCGACCGGCCCAGTATCCGGACCAGTTCGGCCGGTGTGCGGCGGGAATCCGGACAGGGCCCGTCGGCCAGGGCCACCGTGGCGGCACACTCCAGGAGCAGGGTGCCGACCAGCGCCTCCTGCCGGGCGGGCAGCGGTGGCAGCCCCGGCGGTCTCGGCGAAGCGGGCAGACCGAACGCATCGGCCAACAGGTACATGGCGCGGCACACCAGCGCGGACCGCACGGTGGCGTCGTGCTGTTCCGCGGGAGCCACCGCGGCTGCCAGCGACGCCCTGAAGCGTCTGAGCACGGCGGCCGCGTAGGGGTCGGACAGCTCAGCGGTACGGGGGAGGTGCCCCGGGCGGGCCGGAGTGTGCGAGGCCACCGTTCGCGACAGGCCCTCGTTCAGCGCCTGCACGAAGTTTCGCCCGAGGGCCGTCATGGTGATGTCGCCGCTGTCCGTGTCACTTCCGATGTCGTTCGGCATCGCGCGTCCACCCTCACGCATCCGTCACGTGCCGGCTGTGCCGGTCTGCTGGAACCCTCCATTGAAGAAGACCAGGGCCGGTCCCGCGGCGCTGCTGCTCGCCTCGATCACGTTCCCGATGAAGATGGAGTGGTCCCCGGAGTCGTGGCACTCGGACAGCTCGCACTCCAGCCAGGCCAGCGCCCCGTGCAGCAACGGGGCCCGGGTCCTGAGACCCGGTTCCCACGCGAGGTCGTCGTACTGCTCGGGTCCCAGCGGCCTCTTCTTGTCGGCGAAGTAACGCGCCAGCTGCTCCTGTTCGGATCCGAGAATCGATATGGCGAAGTGCTTCTCCGCCATGAGGGCCTTGTGCATGACGGCGCTGCGGGACACACAGCACAGCACCTGTGGCGGATCCAGGGAAACGGACGTGAACGCGTTCGCGGTCATTCCGTGAATGTTCTCGCCGCCCACGCTCAACACGATGACACCGGTGGCGAAGCGCGACATGGAATCCCGTAGGGATGACGGTTTCATCGGAATCCGGTAGGCGGTGTTCTCAGCGGACACGGACCTCATGCCAAACCCTTCCTCAGACTCATACGGAGAACATAGATCGGCCGATCTCCCGCACTCTCATCCCTGGGTAACCGGGCACCCACACCTCGCGCAGCACGTCGCACACCTCGCCCACCGTGGCCCCGGCCGCGAGCGCGTCCTTCATCGGGTGGAGGACGTTGGCCGTGCCCTCGGCGGCCTCGCGCGTCCTGGTCAGGGCCGCACCCACCCGCTCGTGGCAGCGCCAGGCGCGGAGTTTGGCGAGGCGTTCGGCCTGGCGGGCCGCGAGGGCCCCGTCGTGGTGCGAAAGCCGCTTCGGGGCCCCGGGCAGGGGCAACACACACGAGCGCTCGTGCGGAGCGATCTCGCCCCGCTGGAAGCCCTGCTCGACCGCGCGCGCCGCACCACCCAACTCGGAGATGCTGCTCATGAGTTCCAGGGCGGTCTCCACGATCCCAACGGCTGGGCCGGCAGCAGGCACACCGTCCGCGTCCGGCCCTGGAATCCGTACGCCGAACTCCTTCCTCAGCGCCTGCGCCCAGATGCGGTGCGCGGCCCGGCTCGTGCCGGGGGCGGCGTAGGTGAACGACAGGCGCGTCACGAGGCCATCGGCGTCCAGGCCGGCGGCCACCGCCGTTCGGATGTACTCGATGCCGTTGGCCAGGGTGAAGGCGATCTCCTGCGCCGGTGACGCCCCCGCGCCGGCCAGACGCCCGGCCGAGACGGAAACGGTGTTCCACCGCGGGAGCTCGGCCTCCGCGTACCGGAGGATGTCCGCGGTCAGGCGCAGTGCGGGCCCGGGCGGGAAGATGCTGTCGCCTTCGACGATGTGCTCGGTGAGCACATCGTTGTGGACGGTGCCCGTGAGCCGCCTGGGCTCGATCCCCTGTTCCTCACCCACCAGTTGGTACAGCAGCAGCAACGGCGCCGCGGTGGCGTCGGACTCCAGCGTCGCCGACACCCGGTCCAGCGGGATCGCGTCGAACAGCACGCGCATGTCGTCGATGGAGTCGATGGCCACACCCGCCCCGCCGACCCGGCCCCGCGCCGGACCCGAGTCCGAGTCGTGCCCCGTCCGCGTAGGCAGGTCGAAAGCCACGGACAGGTCTGTCGCACCGTTCTCGATCAGGCGGCGGTAGCGGGCGTTGGACTCTCGGGCCATACGCTGCATTCCTTCTCCTCGGCACCGGACGGCGGGCGCCCGACCACCGCTTGCACAGACACTGCAAGGCCAAGGGCTGTCCCGTAATCCTTGGTGGATCAGCGCACGGCGTCAGATGCGGTGCATCGCAAGGCGGAGGGGCGTCCGCATACTGGATGTATTCGGGCGTTCCGACAACGCGGCGAGGTGCCGTAGCTGTCGTCGTGCGCCCGCCAGGGATTACGGGACAGCCCTTAGGGGCGGCTTCTCACCGGCCGGTCACTGCACGGTCTGTGTGCGCGGCGCCCCACGTGCCGCTCGGCGCCGGGCCGGTCGTCGGCTCGGTACCGCCGGAGAAGCTCTGTACGGCCGCCGCGGTCGCGGCCGGGCGCGGAACCCGGCCGACCCGTAGCCGCTCCAACCGAGTCGGCTCCAGGCGCTGTTCGCGGGCGACGCGCCCCGGCGGGTCCAGGGTGACCGTGGTGACATGGCTCTTTCCGCCGGCCCAGTTCGGGCGGCGCACCAGCAGTTCGGGGCCGGCAGCGGCGACCACGAACAGCGCCCCCGGCGTCGAGGCCTCGGCGATCTCCTCGAAGGTGTCCAGCACGAGGTCGTCGGCGCGGTGCAGGTCGTCGACGCACAACACCAGCAGCTCGTGCCTGGCCGCCTCCTGGATGAACTGGGCCCAGGCGCCCAGCACTCGGGCGAGGGGCGGCTCCCCGGCGAGGCGGGAGCCGACGCTGTCGGCGGCGAGCAGCCGGCACAGCCGGGACAGCAACAGCTCCGACGTCCGCTCCGAAGGGAACAGTTGCTGGACGGCCCGGGCGAGCACGGACCGCGCCGTCGCCTCGTCCGTCCCCGGGCCGACGCCGCAGTAGTCGGCGAGGATCTGCCTCGGGGCGGCCAGCGGGGTGCCGGATCCCGCCGGGGAGACCCGCCCGCCGAGAACGCGTTGCCCGCCGGGACGGGCACCGGCCCAGCGTCCGAAGTCGCGCAGCAGCCTGCTTTTCCCGGTGCCGCCCTGCCCGAGAACCGTCACCAGATGAGGAACGCCCCGGTGCCGGGTCCGCTTCACCAGACCGCGCAGGATGTCGAGTTCGTACACACCGCTCTCCGAGTCCTCGGGGGCGGTCACCGTTCCCCCGAGCCGCTCGGCCTGCTCCCTGGCCGACTGGGCGGTGCTGTCCGGCCTGCCGTCGGTCTCCTGGCCCGGACCGCCGGTGAGCGAGGGCGCGATTCGGGTGCGTACGGAGACGACGCCCATCCGGCGGCGGTCGGACTCGGCGCGCGGCTCCGCCCCGGCGAAGGACAGCGCGGGGTCCTGGACGAGGATCGCCTGCTGAAGCTGTTGCAGACCGCGGCCGGGCTCCAGGCCGAGATTCTCGACCAGGGCGGCTCGTACGCTGCTGTACGCGTTGAGCGCGTCCGCCTGCCGTCCGCACCGGTACAGGGCGAGCACCAGCTGGCCGCAGCACCGTTCCCTGAGCGGATCGGCGCGGACCATCTCCTCCAGCTCGGGCAGGATCGCCTGGTGGCGCCCGCAGGCGAGCTGTGCGTCGAAGTAGTCCTCCATGACGTCCAGCCGGGCGCTCTGGACCGCGGCCAGCTCCGGCCATCGGATGCCCGCCTCCACCAGGTCGGCCAGGACGGGCCCGCGCCACAGTGCCAGCGCGTCACTCAGCAGCACGGACGCCGTGTCCGCGGCGCCCCGGGCCAGTTGCTCCCGCCCCTGGCCGGCCCACTGGTGGAACAGATACAGGTCCACCTGTTCGGGGTCCACCCGCATCATGTAGCCGGGCGGCTGGGTGAGCAGCGCGGGCGTTGGGCCCGGCACGGCATCGTGGGCGGTCCCGGTGGAGGACAGGACGCCGCGCAGCCCGTGGACCGCGTTCTGCAGGATCTTGCGCGCCGTGGTGGGCGTGCCGTCCACTCCCCACAGCACGTTCAGCAGTTGGCTGGTGGCCACGACCTGGTTCGCCCGGAGCAGCAGGAAGCCGAGTGTGGCGCGCTGCTTCATGCCCCCCAGTCCTACCGTGCGGTCGTCGTCGACGAGCTGCATCGGACCCAGCATTCGGAAATGCATTACTCCCCCAAGTCGACACCCGCGTAGCCGCGTACGGCCCCGGCTTCCGGCGGCCCGGCCTCCGGATTCCCTGCCCATCGTGCAGGGCCGCGGTCCAAGCCCACACAAAACTCGGACAAGGAGCGGGCCTGCCTTCGGCAGTTTCGGCCAGTCCCTCGAATCGTGGGAGTGGGTGGCGGAGAGCCTGGCCCAGGACCACACGGTCGTCCGTTACCACCGGGCCGGATACGGCCTCACGAAGTCCCGCGCGTCCAGTGCCGACATCCTCGACGCCATTCTCGAAGCGGTCGGGGCGAAGGGCGAGATCGTGGTGGTGACCCACTCGATCGGCTCCCTGAGTGCCGCCTCCTACGTCCAGGACCCCCGTTTCGCCGGCCGGATCGGCAAGCTCGTCGTCGTCGACGGCACCGACCCGGAGCTGCTCGACGCGGACCGATCCGATCGGCGGAGGTTCGGCAATTTCATCCAGATCCAGGTGCACTCGCTCTTCGCCGCCGTGACCGGCATCTATGTATGGGCGCCGAACGGGGTGGAGCGCCAGGCGGGCTGCACACCCGATACCCAGTACAGCCACGTGCAGTCCGAAGGTTCATACATGCCAAGTAGCCGGATTCATGGTGCAGCAGGCGTGCTGGCCGTAGGGGCGGTCGCGGCGCACCTGGTCGCGACCGTTCTGCAGAACACCCCCGACTCCTGCAACCAGGATCTTCGCCAGTTCACCGGGGGCTGGCCCATCCCGGGTTGGCGATTCTTCGCCCCGAACCCGGGTGTGCAGAACGTCCACCTGCTGGTGCGCGATACCAAGGCGGGCGACGCTCAGCCGAGCCCCTGGCGCGACGTGACCCCGGAGGTCCCGCACGGGTGGACGCAGGTCATCTGGAATCCCGCGAGCCGAGGCCCCAAAGCCCTGTTCGACGCCATGCAGCAGCTCTCCGTGATGAGCGCGAACCAGGCGGGTTTCTCGTGGGTCACGCAGAGCGTGCCGTACCAGTTGGTATTCGCGGCCGGCCGGGCATCGGCGTCGGACGATGCGCAAGCTCTGCAGTTCCTTCTCATGAACGTCTTCCCCAGCGCACCGCCGGAAAGACGCATGAAACCGATTCTCACATCCGAGTGGATCCCGCTCGACTCCGCGTCCCAACACAAGGAAACCGCTCCCGCGCGACCCAGGCCATCATGAGCATCTTCATGGTCCAGGGCGCCTCGACCCTCACCTCGTTCCACGAGATGGCCACCTGGGCGTCACTGCCGGAGATACGGCTGCTGGCACGGATCGCCGGCTTGGAGGTGACGGCCGTCGACGGATCGTACGCGGGCGACGCATACACTGCACGCTCACGGGAGATGCTTGTGGTTCTGGAGGCGACGTGACCGCTGTTCCCATCATCGCGGCCGAGGGCGCCACGGTCACCATGGGCGACGTCACCCTGCTGGAGCCGACCTCGTTCGCGGTGATGCCGGGCGAGGTCTGGTGCCTCACCGGCGGCAACGGGTCGGGGAAGACCACGCTCCTGCGGGCCTTCCTGGGCAGCCGGAGTCTCACGGCCGGTTCGGGTTCGGTGCGGGGCGAACCCGCGGACATGGCCAAGCCGCAGCACCGACGCCTCATGGCTTCCTTGGTCGACGCGATCCCGTTCGCCCGTGACATGACACTGCGGGAGCAGGTGACCCTGGTTGCCGCCTCCTGGTACGGCAACAGCGCGACGACCGCCGACGCCGCCGAAGAGGTCATCGAGCGACTGGGACTCTCCCCGCTGGGCGAGCGGTTTCCCCATCAGGTCTCTTCGGGTCAGCTTCAACTCTTCAGCCTCGCACTGACGTTGGTGCGCCCCGCCGACGTGGTACTGCTCGACGAGCCCGAGCGACACCTCGACAGCGACCGCGTCGAACTGGTGGCGACCCTGCTCACGGAGCGGGCGGAGGAGGGCACGGCCTTCCTGGTCGCCACCCATGAGCCCGCCCTGGTAGAGGTGCGTGACGGCCGCGTGGAGCTGGGATGACGGTGGACACTCTCGCGGCACCCGAGTCCGACGCCGCGGCCCGCGTCCGTGCCGTGCGGCAGCGTTACGCCCGCCGGGGCGACCGCGGCACGGTGCGTGGACACGCCTACACCCTCTACCTCGTCGCCCTGTTCGCCGCGTTCTACCTGGTGCCGGTGGTCCACGCCCGGAGCACCTCGCCCGCATCGGTCTCCGTAGGGTCTCTCACGGAGGCGGCGCCCTGGGTCTGCGCGCTCGCGGTGGCGGTGTGCTGGGCGGCCCAGATCGCCGGGCGGTTCTGGGGGCCGGTGGTGGTCCAGCCGTTCCTGCTGCACGTGTTCATGTCCACGGACATCTCCCCGACGCGCTACCTCGGCACGATCGCCCGACGCAGACTGACGTACGTCGGTACGACCGGACTGCTGTCGGCCTGCGCGGCGGCGTACCTCGCGACCGACCTCTTCGATCACCTCGATTCCGCGGTGCAGGGCCTCGCGTCCGGGGTGGGGCTCAGCGCCCTCGCGGCGTTCGCGTGGCTCTGGGGCCAGGTACGGCCGTTGCGCGACAATCTCCTGCTGGCTTCCGCCATCGGCGGCGCGGCAGTTGTGGTCGCCGGGGTGAGCCGAGTGGCTCCGGACAGCGGAACGGGGCTGTGGCTCCTCCCCGGAGTGCTGGCGGCCACCGCGGCGGTCCTGGGGCGGGCGGCCCTCCGGGCGATCCGCACCGTCGACCTCGCCCGGCTCGCCCGCGAGTCGGCCCGCGCCTCTCAGGCCCAGACCTACGCCTGGACCGGGACGCTCCATCACGCACTGGATCTGTACCGGCCGGAGCCGTCCGGTTTCACCTCGGCCCTGATCCGTCCGGACGGGCGTCTTCGCGGATATCTTTCGCAGGGCGCGATCCGAGCACTGCGGACACCCGGGCGCGCGAGCGCGGGCGCGGCACTCCTTCTGATCGGCTCCTCCGTGCTGATGCACGGGGCTGCCGGGCGGGGGGACGGACCGGCGTCGTGGCTGTGGGCACTGGGGGCGCTGTGTGTGTACCTGGGATCGGGGTGGGCGGGCGAGACGTGGCGCGGACTGCGAGACGAGCTGACCCTGGCTCCGCTGTTCGGCGAACGGTGGGGTGGAACCCTCGCCCGCACGCTGGCCTGGCCCGTCATCGCGGTGGCGATCGGTGCTCTCCTGGGGGGTGGCTTCGCCGTCGTCGTCCAGTGGGACCACCACAGCGGGCATCTGGGTGACACGGCCCTTCTTGTCGCCGGGTCGGTGGTCATGGCGCTGGGCGCCAGGTTCCTGCGCGAGATGAAACTGGATCTTCCGCTCGAACTGCTCCTCCCCATCATCACGCCGTTCGGCGACCTCTCCGGGCTGCGGGTCGTTGCCTGGCAGTTCGACGGGTTCGTCGTCGTGTTGATGGGCGTCGCCCTGATGGCCGCGCTTCCGTCCGCGGTCGGTGCGACGGCACTCGCTGTCTGTATCGCCGCCGGCTGCGTCTGGACAGGACTACGCCGCACGGGCTGGGCGCACCGGGGCCTCTTCTCCCGCCTCAGCCGGGTGCGGTAGCAGGCACCGCCACCAAGGCGGGCCGCCACCCCTGTCATCGGGTGTCGAGCAGGGCCCGGGCGTGCTCGTCGGGGAAGAGCCCGTCCCGGGCGACGTGGTCGCGCAGCTCCTGCTCGGTGAGCGGGTGGACGTGCCAGTACCGGCCCCAGTTGTCCTGGTAGTCCAGTGCCGGGTCGTGACCGGGAATGCCGTCGAGCGCCAACTGGGCGCCGCGCATCACCTCGTGGAACGAGTGGTGGCCCGTCGACATCGAGGTGGCGAGCATGCCGGCCCGGATCAGGCCGAGGTCCAGGTCGATCCCCCACCGGTCCCGCATCCGGGCGGCGTGCACCAGGAAGCGGTAGGTCGAACCCGCGGTGCCGGTCGCGACGAGGCCGCCGGAGTCCTCGGACAGTCCCTGGAAGCCGGAGCTCATCGCGAGGTCGTACACCGACGTCGCCGGCATCCAGGTGAGCCCGTACGCGTTGACGGCGTACGGGCGCTCCGCCCGGCTCAACGGCGGGCGTACGTCGTCGGGGTGGGCCTGGACCGCCAGGGCCCTCGTGGCCCGGGCGAGCGCCGCCTGCTTCTCCTGCGGGGAGAGGCTGTCGTCCGGCCGGAGTTCCTCGGCCAGCCGCTCCAGTTCGGCGCGGCCCTCCGCCTGCCGGCGGCTGGGCCGCTCCGCCTCGATCTCCGGGTGCTGGTCCTCGCGGCCGCCGAGCATCTCCGGCACCAGGTCGCTGGAGATGCCCTGGAACAGGAAGGTCACGAGCTCGCGCAGATTCCCGCTCCGCAGCACCTGCTGGAGTGCCGGCCTGTCGGTGCCGACGGAGCCCGCCAGGCTCGGGTTCTCGCTGCCGAACGTGGCCAGGTGGCGCGGGAACTGCTGCCGCGCCCGCTCCCACGCGGCGCGGGCCATCTTCCGGAACTCCGCGGTCACCGCCTCGTTCTCGGCGAGGTGCTCGGCCAGGCGCCGTTCGAAGGCGACGGACTCCTCGGCGTAGCGGATGCGGGCCCGGACCCACGCGGGCACCTCGACACCGCGGTCGGGGCTCGTCGCCACGGACCGGCGGGGTGTGCGGGACCGGTCGCGGCCGGACGGCGACGCGGATCCGGCGCTCCCGGGCCGCTCGGCCGGGGGCCCGGAGGCGGGGCGGGGCAGCGCGGGTGTCCCGGGCCGGGGAGCCTCTCCGAGGGGTTCGGGGCGGTCCGGACGCGGTGCCGGGGTGTGGCGGCGGTCGTCGATGTCGACCGTCACCACCCGCCCCCGGTCCGGGTCGGTGGCGCCGCGGACCCGCTTCGCGTCCTGCGTGAGCCGGAAGTCGGAGAGCGTGACGTGCGGTCCGGGGGTGCCTTCCTGGAACGTCCTGAGCAGCCGGCCGAGCCGGTCGCCGAGCGCGTCGGTGACCGCCTCGGCCCGTTTACGGCCGCTGGCCCGCGAACGGTTGCCGTGCCCGGTGACGGTGACCGTCGGCAGAGGCAACCCGTTGGCCCTGTTCCACAGGCCCGCCCGGACCAGCGCCAGCGCCAGGGCGTTCAGGTTCTCGTCCGCGTCGGGCGCCGGGGTGTGCTGCTGCTCCGCGAACCGCAGGGTCCGCTGGTGCGGGCGGGGCGTGTGCCCGTGCAGGACCACCGTGGTCAGCGGGTTGGAGACGGCGGACGGTCCCTCCGACAGCAGCGCCGCGTTGACCGCGTGCGCCGACTCTCCCGGGCGCTTGCTGTACGCCCGGAAGAACCACAGATCCTTGACGTCCGTGACCGGCGCCGCGGCCCGGACCGCGTCCCGGGCGCGGGCGCGGGCCTGGTCCACCTCGCGCTGGGCCGGCGCGTGCTCGGGGCGGTCCTCGGCGAAGTACCAGCGGACCTGCTCCGCCTCGTGGACGCCGGCCAGTGCCCGGGCCGCGCGCGCGAAGCCCTCCAGCCGGGCGATGTCCGCCGCGTCGGCGCCGCCGCGCCGCGCCTCCTCGGCGCGCCGGTCGGTCTCCTGGGCCAGTCGGCCGAGTTCGTCCGCGTCGTAGCGGTCGAGGTTGTCGTCGACGATGTCGTCGAGCCGGTCCGCGGGGATGTCGGTACGGGAGTGGGTCTCGTTCTCCAGGGTGATCTGGTGGGTGCCGTCCTCACTGGCCAGCACCACCTGGGCGAAGTGGTACGGGGCGTGCGGACCGACCCGGTCGCCGGGCTTGGCGTGGTTGTGGGTGAACAGCTGGGCGCCGCCGTCGTTCGTGGTGCTGACCGACTGGATCAGATAGCCCTCGCCGACCTCCGCCCAGGCGAACTGGTTGACCCCGGTGCGGGCCGCGGCCGTGTTCAGCGGCCCGCGCAGCGTGTTGTCCGGCGTGTGGCTCAGGGCCCGGCCGTACGGCTCGCCCGGGGTGGGCGCGCCCACCACGCCGCCGGTGAAGCGCGGGTCCGAGCTCGCCCGGCGGGCCGCCCAGTCAGGGGTGACGCCGGTGGCCGGGCGGGCGCCGCGGGCGACCTCCGTCAGGGCCTGGGCGAGGTGGTGGGTGCCGGTGACCTCCCGGCCGTGCAGTCCGTTGACCGGGGCCGTGGCGACGGTGCCGTCCGGGCCGCGGAAGGCGATGTGGGAGAGCGGCGGGGCCTCGGCACCGGCGACCATCCGGGCGAAGTCCCGGGAGAAGGCGTGCTCCGAGGTGCCGGATGCGGTCAGGAACCGTGGCTCCACCCGGAACAGCGGCTCGCCCGTCGAGCCGTCCTCCCGGGGCAGCAGCACGCGCACCGAGGGGTCGGCCACCAGCCTCACCCCGGCACCGGTGGCGGCCAGTTGCGCGGAGGAACGCTCGATCGCCGCCCGGGTCGCGTACACCTGCCTGCTCCGGCCGGTGGTGTCGTCGCCGGCCGAGTGCAGGGCGAGCGTCCGGTCTTCGGAGATGTGCAGCGGCGGCCGGTCGGCGGCGTGGACCACGCCCTGGTCCTGGTGCGGCAGGACCAGGGCGGGCGCGTCGGACCCGTCCTCGGCCCGAACCTCGCCGACGGCCCGGGGCCGCGGCTCGGTGAACAGCACCCCGGTGCCGCTCTCGTCGACGACCCGGTAGTCGCGGGTGATCAGGGGCCGGGGGCGCAGGGCGGCGATCCGGCGTTCCCACTGGGCCCGGTCGGCGAGCCGGTCGAACTCCGCGTCCCCGTCGTCGGTGGAGCCGCTGTCACTCTCGGTGCCGGTGTCCTGGTCGCTGTCGCTGTCGCTGCTGAGATCGCGGGCGCCGGTCAGGCCGCGGTCCTGCGGCGGTGGCGGCGCGGCCCAGTCCGGCCCGGTCTCCCCCGGGCTCCGGTGCAGCACCAGGCGGCGGTCTCCGGTGGTGGGGTGGGTGGCCACCTCGGCCGGGCCCAGCGGGTACCGCACGGGGCGGGCCGTCGTGCCGGAGACCAGGTTGGCGACCTGCGCGGCGAACGCCGCGGGAAGCACCAGGACGATGTCCGCGCCGCGCGGTCGCCGGGAGTCGTAGGAGATGATCCGGGCCATCTCCACGGCGTCGCGGACCACGAAGGTCCGCCACGGCGTGACGATCTCGACGCCACCGCCGTCGGCCTCCTCGGCCACGATCACGTACGGGCTGCGCCACGGCGCGGGCTGCCGGGCGACGACGCCGGAGCGCTCGGCGAGGTAGGAGTCCAGCTCCGGAAGGCGTTGGCCCGTCCCGGTGAAGTCACGGCCGGCCGGGCTCCGGTCTCCGGTGCGCAGCAGGGTCTCCTCGGCCAGGGCGTCCCGCCGGGTCTCGATCTGACGGTCGATGAAGTACGCGGCGAGGTCCTCGGCACTCTCCAGGTCGTCCGATGACGCCTCCAGCGCCAGTGCTCCGAGATCCAGCACGTCCTGGGAGCTCACCCGGGCCCGCCGCAGCAGGTGCAGGACCTTGTGGGTGAGGTCGGCCAGCCCGGCCCGCGGCGGACGGCCGCCCGCCGCCTGCTCGACCAGCGCGTACAGCGCCTCGGAGGTCTCCTGGAGCCGGGGGCGCGGGGCCCTGCTCCACTGCGGGCCGAACACCGTGCTCAGCCACGCGGGTTCGGCCCAGGCCGCAGGGGTGACCTCGTCCTCGGAGTCCGTGCCCTCGTCCTCGGAGTCCGTGCCCCCGTTCTCGGAGTCCGTCCCGGTGTCCGGCCGGTTGCCCGCGCCGGAGAACGTGCTCAGTTCGTACGCCTCTTCATACGCCTCTTCGTACGCCTCGACGTCACCCGGCAGCCCGGGGTGGTCGCCGGCGGTGGGGGACGGCGGCAGCGGGAGGGCGAGCGGGTCGGGCCGCACCGGGTTCCCGGTCTTCGGCGCGGGAGCCGGGGTGCGCGGGAGCAGGGGGACGAAGTCGCCGCCACGCCGGCGGAGCCGGAGGGTGGGGGCGTCGGCGGACGGGCCGGCGTACGTGTGGGCGGTGCCGTTCTCCTCGATCAGCGTGACAGTGGCACCGGTCGCGGCGGCGGCCCACTCGGCCACCGCGCGGTCGGCGTCCGGGCCCCACGGGGCCTCGGCCAGGTGGCGGCGCAGGTGGCCGTCGCGGGCGTCCTGGCTCGGCGCGAGAGCGCCCGGGCGGGAGCGGAGGGGCGGAGGTATGAAGAGCGCGTCGCGCTCCGCCGGCTTGCCGGGCAGACCGTTGAGCCGCATCAGCTGGGCGGGCGACGCTCCGGCGCGGGTGCGCAGCCGCGAGGCCTCCTGGCGGTCCGGGCCGGGCTGCCCGGCGGCCTGGCGCAGGGCCGTGGAGAGCGCGCCGAAGAAGCCGTTGCCCCGCCCGGCAGGGGTGCCCTGGGTGTAGGTCGCGCCGTCGGGGGCGGTGAGTACGCCGTCCCGGTCCAGGCGGTAGCGCGGACCGGTGGCGTCGGCGGGCGGCAGCCAGGGGGCGGTGGCGTGGCTGCGGTGGGTGAGGGGCTTCGCGGGAGTCGTCGCCGTGGACGTGGTTGTCGTGCGGGTGGAGGTGGTCGTCTCCGTGGACGTGCCCGTGCCTGTGCCCGCGGTCGTCGTCGTGGGCGCCGGCAGCGGCGTCGCGACCGGGGGCGCGGTGCCGGCCGGGAGCGTGGCGTGGAAGAAGCCCTCCTCGGCGAGGAGCACCGGATCGGTGGCCGCGTCGACCGCCGCCGGGTCCGCGCCGTGCGGGAGGAAGAGCTGCTGCCGGCCCTCCCCCGTCACCACCGTCAGTGGGGTCCCCAGGACCCGGGCGGCGAGCGCGGGCAGCAGGTCGGCGCCGCCGTGGTCGCCCGCGCGGCGCTCGGGCGGGGCCGCTTCTCCGGCGTCCCGGTCCGTGGTGTCCGCTGCCGACGGCTCGGCAGCGAACGGTCGGAACAGGGCCACGACGGCCAGCGCGACCCGCTGTTCGGGCGTCGGCCAGAGCGTCTGCGGCAGACGGCCGAGCGCGTCGAACTCTGCCTGTTGAGCGGCGGTCAACTCCACGCCGGAGATGGCGAGTTCGTGCTGTGTGAAGGTGTCCGCGGCGTCCAGCGCCAGGGCGTCGAGCAGATCCTCGTTGCCGTGGTCGGCCAACGCCCAGGCCAGACGGTCGCGCGTGGCGGCGACGGCCTCGGCCGTGACCGCAGGATCCGCGGGGCCGGCCTCGAACCGGTCCGCGAGGTCGGTGCCGAGGAGGTAGGGAAGGCGTCCACCGTCCCGGGCCACGGCGAGCAGCGCGTGGAAGAACGAGGCACCGTCGTGCGGCACGGCGTGCACCTCGCGCACCGTGGTGCCGTCCGGCGAGGTGAGGGTGCGGGGAGCCGAGTCGGTGGCCTCCGTGATCGTGTACGGTTCCGGCGCCTCGGAGCGCCAGTCGGGGGCGGTGTACTCCTGCGGCGGGTCCTTCACCTCGGCCGAGAACGAACCCTGGTGGTGGGCGGTGAGGCGGGTCGCGGCGAGGTGCAGGCGGTGGTGGTCCGCGGCGGCGACGTCGGTGTGCCGCCCCCACCGGCGTACCTCTTCGCGGGCCGTGCGCCAGGCGGCGACGGCCGGGGACCGGTCCATGGACCGGGGCAGGACGGTCGCCCGGTCGGGATGGCCGTCGCCGAGCGCGGCCCGCTCGGCCGCGCCCAGGTCGAGCCAGGCCTCCCGGGCCTTCGCACGGGCGTCGTAGTAGTTCTTCTCGGCGGCGGCGAGGTCGGCCGCCGCCCTGGCCTGGTCGTCCCAGGCCGTGCGGGCCTCGTCGGGGAACGTGGTGTCGTCCAGGAGCCCGTGGTCGCGGGCGATGTCCTCGCGCAGCCAGACCAGGGCGGTGGTCTCGGCCTCGGCGGCGCGCGGGCCCCGCCGGGGCTTGCCCAGCGCTTGCACCGGGCGGCTGTCGGTGAACCGGTGGTCGACCTCGGCCACCGACAGCCAGCTCACCGTTATCGCGAAGAGCATGCTGCGGTCGGTGACGACCTTGACGTGGGTGCCCAGGGTGGTGTCCGTGGCGCCCTTGAGCGTGGTGCCGTCGTTCGCCCCGCCGATCGGGACCGTGGCGCCGGGGTTGGTCACCCCCGCGTTGCTGTTGCCCGCCATCGGCGACGAACTCACCGCGCCCTCGACGTTGTCGGCGATGCCCGTCTCCAGCGCGTCGGAGGTCTTGCGTCGCCGCATCGCCTCCATGCGCGGCTTGTTCTCCACGGCGAGCAGGCGGGCGCCCCGGCGGTGCATCCTCGCGTAGAGGCGGGAGTCGGCGGTGTGGGACTGGCCGACGAGGTGGGCGGAGGACTGGGTGGGCAGCGGCGAACCGTCCGCGCCGAGCGCCTCGCGGAATCCGGCGGTCAGACCGACCTGGGTGGTGGCCTCCTGCTGGGCCTGGGCGGGGGCGGTGCCGAGGCCGGTGAGCGGGGTGTGGCGGGCCATCCGCACGCGCTCGGCGAGCACCCCTCCCGTGTGCCGTCGGCCGAGGTCGCTGTCGCCGGGCGAGCCGCCGGCTCGCGCGGTGGCGAGGGTGAGGGCGTCCCGTACGTTGACCGCGCCGAGCATGTCCACGGCGAGGATGCCGGAGCCGAGCCGGTCATCGACGGCCAGGATGTCCGGGTCGGGGGCACCGGTGTCCCCGACGGTGGGGCGACGCCACTTCGCGATGGCGTCCGGCTGCGCCTGAGGGGCCGTCAACAGCCTGACCGCGCGCTCCGGTTCCGGGACGTCCTGTTCGGTGAGCGCGCCGTCGGCGCCGTCGCCGTCCGGGGTGAGCAGGCTCGTCGGGAGGATCTCGTTGAGGCTGCCGACCGGGGCGGTCGCGGTGGGGCCGAGCGGCTCGCCGGAGGCGTCCGTCATGGTGACGGTCAGGGTGTACGAGGTGACGATCTCGGCGTGCGTCTGGGTGGTGGCGATGTTCGGCATCGCGGTGCTGCCGGTGGTCTCGGTCCGGGTGCTCGACCGCTGCTTGGCCGCGGTGCCCTGGAGCGCCGGGTTGGCGACCAGCACGCCACTGCCCGCCGCGCGTTGGCTCGCGCTGAGCGTCACGTCGGCCCCGCGGTCCTGGGTTGTGCCCGTGGCGTCGTCCCGGGCCGTGGTGCGGTAGTCCTCCAGTTCGTAGCCGGTGCGGAGCCGTTCCACGGTGGTCGTGACCGGTGTCAGCGTGAACCGGAGCTGTCCGGGGCTGCCGCCGACCGGCAGGTGGTGCGGGCGGGACCAGGCGCGGTAGCGGACCGGCAGGGTCATCCCGTCGGTCGTCAGCTCGTGGAGGTGGGAGCGGAGGAAGTCCGGCGAGAGGCGCTGGAGTACCTGTTCGCGGTCGTGCGAGGGGACGCCGGCCTTCTCCAGCTGCCCCATCAGCCGCTGTGCCGCCCGGCTCGCGTCGAGCTGGCCGCTGGGGTGGGAGGGGAAGCGGCGACCGCGCAGGAAGGGGGGCAGCCGGTAGCCGCCGCCGAGGTTGCCCGGTGTGGTGGTGCCGAGGCCGTCCGGTGCGAGCCCGGCCTCGATGGCGTCCTGCAACGGCAGGTGGAACATCACCGCGTCGCGGATGCGCTGGAGCGCGGCGGCGGCCCGGCGCGGCGCGAGACCCCGCCCGAGTCGTTCGGAGATCCGCCCGGCGGCGGCGCTGATCCCGGCCCCGGCGCGGGTGCCGACCGTCCCCATCGCGGCCGTCCAGCGGTCGCGTACCGCGACGGTCTCGGCGGCGTCGGCGACCACCAGGTACATCCGCCCGGCGTAGGAGAGGGTGGTGTTGCGGCCCCGGGTGAGGGTCCCCGAGGCGCTGCGGCCCTTGCCCCAGGCGTACTGGAGGGCCGTCGCGTACGAGCCGACCACGGCCTGCTCCCCGGGAGCCTGCTGCAACGGCATGGTGGCGCCCTGGAGACCGAGGGTGGTGCGGGACACGGTGCTGGAGTTGCCGGCGACGCGGTGCTCGTTGCCGATCGTGGCTTCGAGGCTGCCGGGCTTCGGTTCGCTCGTGACCCGTACGTTGCTGAGTTCGCCGCGGACCGCGGCCTTCAGGTAGTGGGTGGAGAAGGGCCCCGCACCGTTGAGCCCGGTGATGCGGGAGCCGAACGGGCCGAGGTACTGGCCGAGTTGTCCGGCGATGCTGAGATCCACCATCGCCCGGCGCAGGGCGGTGCGTATCGGGGCGCCGGGGGCGCTCACGTGCCAGGAGGCGCCGGAGGCGCGGTCGGCGGTGTCCTGGACGAGCCGCTGACGCTGCTGACCTCCCTCGGTGCTGAGGACCACGTGCGGGGAGCTCAGGAGCCTGCGGACGAGCTGCCGGTCGGACGACTCACCGTGAGGCAACGGGCGTGTTCCGTCGAGGAGTTGGTCCGCCTCGGTGGAGGAGAGGGGGCGCGGTGCGGTGGTGGGCGCGGGCGTCGTCGACGTCGCCGCTCCGTTCGCGGGACCTGCGGCCGGGGGGTCGGTGGGGGCGTAGCGGTCGGAGCCGTGCGCCGCGGGCACGGCCAGCTCCACCCGGCCCACGGTCTCCGTCCCCCGGCTGAACAGCGGACGCTCCTCGACCTTGCTGACGAAGACGCCCGCGCCCAGCAGACCGACCGAGGCGAGCCGGGCCCAGCCGCGCGGGCGTCGGTGGCCCTCGAAGGTGGCGCCCAGCTCCACCCGGTAGCTGTAGAGGTCGGCTCCGTTCTGGAACGTCAGCTGGTCGTGGGTGACCGCGACGGTGTTCCGGGTGGCCTTCGTGTCGGTCTTCGCGTAACGGGCTCCGAGGGAGACGTTGCCCGTCTGACGCGGCAGCCCGGCCTCGGGCGCCTTGTCGTGGTCGCGCGGCGAGATGCCCAGTTCGACACCGGCGGAGAGCGTGGTGGAGGCCTGCTGCCCCTGGCCGGAGACCTCGGTTCCGATCACCGCGTTGCGCAGCGAGCGTTCGCTCATGGTGGTCTCGAACCGCCGGTCGGTGAGGCGCGCCCGCAGGATCAGGGTGTGGTGGCCGCGCCGCACCTTGCCGTCCTCGGTGAGGGTGACCGGCACCCCGGTGGTCGTCAGGTCGTCCAGACTCTGCGCCAGGCTGGGCCGGTTGAGCGCTTCGCGCACCTGGCGGTCGTTGTGCAGCGCGGTCCGGACGCGCCCGTCGCCGTACCAGAGCTTGGCCAGTCGAGGGTGTCGCAGCATCAACGGCGGGACGAAGAGGGACGGGTAGGAGTGGTGGAGCGTGTCCAGCACCGTGTCGGCGAAGGCCCGCAGGGGGTCCTGAGGAGCGGGGGAAGACGCGGGAGCCGGAAGCGGTGGCCCGTTCCGGTTCTGCCTGCCCGGCTGGTCCTGCCGGCCCGGCTGCCCGTCCTGGCCGGGCTGGGCGGTAGGCCGCTGGTCCGGCCGGAACCCCTCGGCGCGGACCTGGCCGCCCAGGTGCACCGGGTCCTCGCGGGTCAGGTACCACGGCACCGGCGGCTCGGCGTCCGGGTTGGGGCCCGTCGCACCGGGCGTACGGCTGTCCCAGCCCGCGAGGCGGCGCGCGTCCTGGGTGGAGATCCAGTCCAGGCTGACCACCCGGACCGGGCGGGCGGCGGAGGCCGGTTCACCGGCCCTCCGCACCATCAGGGTGCGCTCCACCCGGTAGAGCGCGAGCGGGTGGTTGCGGACGCGGCCGGTGACCTTGCGGGCCGCGTCGTTGCCGAGGTAGTGGCCCCGGCCGGTGCTGAGGTCCGCGCGGACCAGCGGGCCGCCCTGGAGGCGTACGTCGGTCTCCGGGCCGATGAGGGTGTGGTTGGGGCCTGCGGTGACCTGGACACCGAAACGGGTGTCACGGACGTGGGCGCGCTGGTTCTGGTACGTGGTCTGGGCGAGGTCGCGCACCTCCGCCTTGACCGACTCCGTGACCAGGGTGGCCCGGTGTGGGATGGACCGCTCGACGACGAGGTGCCCGAGCGGGTGCCGGCCGCTGCCACGGGTCAGCTCGGGCCCGCTGACCGGTCCGGAGAACCGCCCGAACAGACCGTGCAGCCGACCCGGCCGGACGTAGGAGACCAGGGTGCGGTGCGCGGAACTTCCGGGACGCGCACCGGAGATGGCGAGCGCCACATCCTCCGGCGGGTCCGTCAGATGCAGTGCGGTGGTGTCGCTGACCCGTGGCTCGACGCCGTCCGGGAAGGTGAGCGTCTCCGGGGCCCGCTTCGGCCCGGTGAACGGCACGGTGAGATCGTCCGGCAACCGCCAGCTCAGCCCGTCCCGCACGGCGAACGTCGCGGTGTGCACGGGGGTGCGCCGCCAACGGGGGGCGGTCGCGGGCGAGGTGGCGTCCGGCCCGGTGGTCTTCGGCGCCTCGGTGACGCGTTCCACCCGCACCCGGTAGTGGACATCGTCCAGATGCAGATGCGAGCCGTCCACCGCCCGGTACTCGGACTGGAGGTACGCCTGTGTGCCCAGGGTGTAGTCGGTCCGGCGGCTCCAGCCCAGCGAGACGCCGATCTTCAGCATCCAGTTGAGCGGCGGCCCCATGCCCACCGCGGCGGCCACCCGACGCCCGACGCCGACGCTGCGCCCGCCGCCCGTTCCGGCCTGGCCGCGCCGCATGGTGTCCACCCGGACCGTGGAGCCGTCGACGTCGGAGAAGCGTTGCCAGCGGTGGTACGGGATGGCCTCGACGGTCATCTCGTGGCCGACGCCGGACTTCTCCCGGCCCACGAAACGGGCGCCGCGCGGGGCGGTGAAGGCGCCGGGCTGATCGGTGAGCAGGCGCAGCAGTTCCGCCTCGTCGAACTGGGCGCGCAGCTTCTCGGGCAGCTTGGCGAGGATCTCCCGCGCCACCTGATCGGGTGAGCGGAGCGTGAGGACGCCGACGCCGTTCAGGAGCCCCGCGCGGGGGGCGGCGGCCGTGGTGGAGCCCGGCCCTCCGTCGCCCGGATCGGCGTCCGGGCTGATCAGGACAGTGGGCAGCCGACCGCCGTCCTCGAAGGTGACGGTACGCGGGGCCGGACCCGGCGGCCGGGCGTTCTCCCCCGTCAACAGCCGTGCGGGACGGTGCCGTTCGAGCTGGGTCTCCAGCGGCACGGGATCGCCGCGGTCCGGGGTCGGGGCACCGGGGGCGCCCAAGTCGGTGATCCCGCCCATGCTCCGCAGCCACTCCCCGAAGACGTCGGAGCCGACCGGGTCCTGGGTGGCCGGCGCGGGGGCGAGGACGGGTGCCGGGGTGGGGGTGAAGGGAGCCGATGCGGGGACCAGGGCGTCGAAGTGGTCGGTGCCGTTGTAGGACAGGTGCAGGGCCTCGCCCCGGCCGCCCGGGTTGAGGGGCGTGACGAAGGTGCTCCCCGGCGCCCGCGGGTCCGGCTGGACGAGGCGCAGGTCGAGGCCGAGGGTGTGCGCCAGCGCCTGCGGGAGTACGTCGGCGAAGGGGGACGCCCACAGCGCGGGGCGCTCCGCCGCCGCGAGGATCAGCCCGTCGGTGCCGAGCCGCCGCGCGTCGGCGGGGGTCGGCGCCACCTCGGCGAGGTGCGGGTAGCCACTGTCCCGGAGCAGCCGACGCCACCGCCGGCCGTCTCCGTCGGTGACGACCGCCTGCGCGATCCGGTCCCAGCGCTGCGTGATCCGGCTCTGCGCGCCCGGGTCCCGTACCCCGGCGAGGGCGGTCATCCGCAGGTCGTCGACGACGGCGAGCACCGGATCGGGGTTCGCCTCGGCCGCCGTGGCGAGCAGTTCGGAACCGGTGAGCCGGTCGCGCAGCAGCTCGCGGAGCCGGGTGACGTCCCGCGCGGCCCACGCCGGGGGCACGGGCCGGCTGCGCGCGCTGTCGAGCAGCGCCCGGAAGAGGCAGTCGCCGCCGCCCGGCGTGTGCAGCCGGCGGAAGGCCGGCCCGTCCGCGCGCACGGCGTCCGCGGGGCCGGGTGTCACCGGGTCCTTGCTGAGCAGGGTCAGACCTTCGGCGAGGCTCTCCGGTCGGCTCTGTGCGGGTGCCAGATCGGGTCGTCGGCGGGCCAGTTCGGCGGTGTCCTCGGGGCTGAGCGCCAGGTCGGAGAGGGGCAGCGGCGCGGTGGAGAGCGACCAGGTGATCCGCGCGGCGGGCGCGTAGGTGAGGCCTGCCACGTCTTCCGGCGAGACCAGGGCTGTCGGCGGGAGTTCGGGGGGCGGCGGGGGCAGCAGGGCGTCGAGCGTGGTGTCGGGGCCGGCGGTGGCCCGCAACTCGGCCGCGGCGCGCAGGAATTGCCGGTACTCCTCGGGGGTGGGGTCGGCCGAGGGGTTCCCGGTGGTGGTGGCGGTGCCTGCCGGGGCTGTCTCCCTGCCGACGGTCGTCGCGCCCATCGCGCCGCGCCGGTCGACGACCATCCGGCGCAGGAGGTCCGGGGTCATGCGACCGTCGCCGTAGCGGGCCGCCGTGTCCTGATCGAGCCAGCGCAGGCCGTCCACGTACGCGAGACCGGCGAGCAGCTCACGGCTGCCGGGACGCTGTTCGACGTCGGTGCCGAGCACATCGCGCAGCGTCCGGATCTGCTGGAGGGTACGGGCCCGGGCGAAGGCGTCGGCCGGGTCCGGGCCCGCGTGCAGCCCGGCGTCGCGTGCCAGCGCGTCCAGTTCGGCGCCACCGGGCTCCGGCGTGAAGAGCCGCCACCGACCCGGCCCGTCCGGGCCGTCGGTGAGCACCGCGCGGACGTTGCCGTCCCGGTCCTTGGCCGTGCCCGCCTCGGTGGTCGGCGCGTACACCGGGCGCCCGGTCCGGTTCGCCACGTGCTGGGCCACCGGCAGACCCGCGATCCGCGGCTGTCGCCCGGTCTCGCACGAGAACAGCACCAGCGGCCGGTCCTGATCTCCTTCCTCTGCCCAGGACTTGAGCACCTCGCCGAGCTGTACCCCGCTGACCTTCACGCTGGGGTGTGCGGGGTCGTCGGTGCCGAGCGTGACGGTGCGGGAGGTGCCGTGGCCCGCGAAGTAGTCGGCGCCCCGCCCGGTTCCGGAGCCGGGAAGCGCGGTCGGTGGTCCGGTGAACACCGTACGAGGGGCGGGCGGGGCCTCGGAGGGGGTGGCCCCCGGGGCCGGGGCCCCGGAGGAGGTGGTGCGCACGCCGCGGAAGGTGTCCTGGCCGAGCAGCGCACGGCGCCCCGCGCTCTGTCCCGTACCGTCCTCGGCGGGGCTCTGCGAGATGGTCAACGTCCGCACCGCACGGCCCGGTCGGGGCTGGTGTGCTCCGTCCGGCACCCAGCGCCGCAGCTGCGCGAAGGGCACCGCGTGGCCGCTCAGGGTGGTGACGACCGGCTGCCCCTCGGGGGGCGTGGGGCTGTCTCCCCCGGTGGTGTCGATGGTGCCGCCGCCCGACTCCAGGTGCGGGTCCATGGCGGCCTGCTCGGGGACCGGGCGGGGCCTGACGGTGTCCAGGGCCCCGTTGCGAACCAGGGAATCGACCATCTGCGGTACCGAATGGCCGCCCTGGAACAGGCTGTACATGGTGTCGGGCACGACGGGCCGGAAGCCCTGTTCCAGAAGGAGTTTGGGCAGCAGGACCTGGACGTTGGACCGCAGGTTCCCGTCCTGGAAGGGGTGGACCACGTGCAGCGCCCGGACGGTGCGGGCGATGGAGGCGAGCTTGGCTCCGTCGTCGGCGTCGGGTCGGCCGACCCGCGCGTAGTGCTGTTGGAACAGCGTGTCGACGAGGTCGGCGGCGGCGCCCTTCTTGTAGTTGGTCGCCAGCGAGGGGTTGCTGTGCATGAAGCGGGTGAGGATGGTGACCGGCCGGGGTGAGGGCAGGGGGTTGGCCCAGTTGTGCGTGGTCATGTCGTAGACCAGGGCCTGGCCCCCGATGCGCTCGTCGAAGATGTCGGGAGCGAGCGCGTCACCGCGCAGCGGGAACTGGGTGGCCCCACCGCCGGACCAGCCGATCGTACGGCCGAGATGGCCGGTCGCCAGACCGTGCATGGCCCGGTACGCGGACGAGTCCATGGGGGCCGCGACGGTGTCGGGGTCGCCCAGGAACTGGGTGTACGCCGCGACCATGCCCGCCTGGAAACCGGGGGACCGGTCGTGGTCGTAGTACGAGCCGGGGTCGTGAGGGAAGGCGGCCAGCGCGGCGTCGTGGTTCTTGGGGTCGATGTAGTACCGCCACCACTCGTTCTCCGGCAGGAAGTCCCGCAGCGTCTCGGGCTGCCCCGGCCGCACCTGGTCCGTGGGGGGCTCGCCGCCCCCCGTTCCGGTGCCGGTAGCGGGGGTGGTCGTGTCACCGCGCCCCGATTCCAGAAGCAGATCGGTGGCCGTCTCGGTCCAGGGGCTGGACAGGGTGGCCGGCTTGAACGCGACGGGGACGTCGGTCGCGGTGCGGGGGTTGTCGGTCGCCGTGGACAGCGTCTGCTTGGTGTCCGGGGCGGGCGCGGTGTCGCTCGTGGTGACGATCGGCGGTTTGACGTCCGCGCCGCCTTCGGTGCCGGTCACGGGGGTCGGCTCGCTCGAAACCACCTTCACGGGCAGCGGGTCCGGGTCGCCCGGTGCGAACGCGCCGCCGACCGGCTTGCCGGTGGGCTTCTCCCCGGGCGGCGGAGCGGCCGACGCGGCCGGCGCAGGGGTCGCCGGCGTCACGGGCGCGGACGTGGGCGCGGACGTGGGCGCGGGCGATATGACTGGCGTGGCAGGCGTCGGCCCGGCGGGCGTGACAGGGGCCGGGACCGGGACCGGGGACGCCGGGACGACCGGCGGCGGAGAGGCCGACGCGATGGGCGGCGGGCCGAGAGCGGCCGCGAGCGGCAGCAACACGTCGGCGCCGGGGAACGCGGTCCCCGCCGTGCCGTCCGGCATCACCGTGCCTTCCGGACCGGTGAGCGGACGGACCTGGACCGGATCGCCGGGACCGTGGCGGGTCAGCTCCACGGCGCCGCGTACCGGCTCTCCTGCCTCCCCCGTCATGTCCGACGGGAGCGGCGCGACCGGCGGACCGAGCACCACGGCCCGATCGACCCCGGCGCCGTCCAGCAACTCGGCGGCCTCCGGGGACCCCTCGGCCGGTGGCGGCACCTCCGAGACGACGATCGTCATCGGAGGCGCCCCGGTGCCGGCCGCGGGGTCCGCGACGACGGGCGGGGCCCCTCCCCGCACCTCGCGCGCGTCCGGACCGCCGCTGCCCTGACCCCGATCACTCACATCCGGACCGCCGCTGCCCTGACCTCGATCACTCACATCCGCAGCGCCGCCGACCTGACCCGGATCACGCGCATCCGAACCACCGCCGATCGGCGGGTCCACCGTCACCGGCGTACCGAAGCCCCCGAGGGCCCTGCGGATCTCCTCGGCGTCCACCTGGGCCGAGGGGCTGTGCCCTGTGGGCACCACCCGGACCTCGGGCAGTTGCGACAGGTGGGTGTTCAGGCTGTCGCGCACCCCGGTCTCGGTGCTGCTGGGCGGCAGGCCGCCCCGTACGGCGGCAAGGTCGCGCAGCGCCTGCTCGCGCATCTCGGCGGGGCCCTGGTGGATCTGTTGCCACAGCCCGTTCTCGGCGGCGGTCACGGGCATCGGACCCGGGGAGTACGGAGGCGGGTCCACCGGGACGTACGGCGGCGGGTCCTGCGCGACGTAGGGCGGCGGCGACTGGCTGCCGGGGAGAGCGCCCTGGCCGGTGGTCTGCTGGACGACCGGCGGCGGCCCGCCGAGTGCGGGTGGCTCACCGCCCGTGGTGTCCGACCGCGAGGGGCCGTCGGTACGGTCAGGACCGTCAGCGGTACGGGAGGAGTCCCCGGAGCCGCGCGTACCGGAGTCACTGCCGCCGGAGACGGTGGGCGGCGGCTGGTCGCGCAACTTGTCGATGGCGTGGCGTAGTTCGGCACCGCTGTTCAGGGCGGTGCTGGTGAGCGAGGACTCGACCTGGCTGCTGATGCCCGCGCCGACGAAGGTGGACCAGCTGGTGGACCAGTCGCCGTCGAAGGCGCCCTTGATCAGGATCTCCGCGAGCGCCTCGCCGGACCCGGCGGCGAGGAAGTCGGCCGTTCCCTTGAGCCCGTAGTGCCCGGCCAGCGCACCCGGCCGGTCCGCGTTGTAGCGCAGGATCTGGTTGTTCCGCCACAGATCGGGGTTGTTCCGGAAGGCGAGCGGGCCGTCCCGGAAGGTGACCGGTGGCCTCGGCGGGGGTACGGGGCCGTTCCCGGACGGGCCGGGGTCGGGGCGGTCGTCCGGCAGGTTGTCGCGGTCGGGGTTCGGCCGGGGGTCGGGGTTGGGGTCGGGGTTGGGGGTCGGACCGTTGTTCTTCAGGTCGGGGTTCGGGGTGTCCCGCGGGTTGGGGTTGTTCTTGAAGTCCGGGCCGTTCTTCAGGAAGTTGCCGTCGAAGCTCCTGACGATGTCCTTCGCGAACTTGTCGAAGACGCTCGTGAAGAAGCCCGCCGCCGCGCCGAACGCCGCGGCCTTGCCGATGTCGCTCCAGTCGATGCCGTCGGGGCGGCGGCCGTCCGGGGCGAAGTTCATCATCGCCAGCCGCACGGCGAAGGTGGTGAACGCCTCGGCGAACGCCTCGGTCAGGGAGGGCGTCAGGTGCAGCCGCTGGAGCAGGTGGCTGAGCGTGGTGAGGATGAAGAAGCGGCTGCGGAGCTTGGCCATCATGATCTGGCTGGCCGAGGCGCCGCCGGTGAAGAAGGACATCGCCAGGTAGATGGCGATCTCGATGAGCAGCCGGATGATCTCGGCGATGACCTGCCATTTGGACTCCATGATGTCCATGGAGGTCTTGCGCCGGCCTTCGGCGATCTTGTCGAGCTGTTCGGCGAAGTCGCGCAGGTAGTTCTTGCCGCCGTCGTCGACGAGCATGCCCATCGCCCGGCCGTACGACGTGGCGAGATCGTCCGGCATGGACTCACCGATGTCGTGGATCGACTTGTCGATCAGCGAGGACAGCCGCTCCAGTTTGCGCCCGAGGCCGGAGTAGGGCCGACGGCTCTCGAAGGCGAGATCCTCGTCGGCATCCATGAGCTTCTCCCCGGTGAGGATGAAGATCATGGCGTTGACCTCGGGCGAGACCTGAATGCTCACCGACGGCTCCCTCGTGGGGCGCCCGGGCAGGACGAAGCGGCCGCTCCCGATCGCGTACGGGAGCGGCCCGCGCCGCGCGGGTCAGCGGCGGCCATGCCCGCCCGGGCCGTCGAATCCATCGGTGTCGAGGCGACTGTTGCCGTGCTCGATCTCGTCGATGTTGCGGTCGCGGGTGTCCTTCATCATCCGGACGTTGCTGACCGTGGCGTCGGTGATGCCCACCAGCGCGTCGCGGATGGACAGCATGGTGTCCTTGGTGGTCTGCCGCTCCTTCTGCTCCTGCGGCTTGGCCTTCTCCGAGAACTCGCTGTTGGTGCCGGGCCACGAGACCGTGGGAGCCAGCTCGTCGAGGAACTCCTCGGTCATGCTCCTGGTGAGCGTGCCGATCTCCTCCAACTGGCGTGCCAGGGACTCGATGCGGTGCGGGTCGACGTAGTACCGCTGTCCCATCGTCAGTCCTCTCCCTCGTCGCCGAGCGCGTCCCGCCAGACGGGGGTGGCCGGGCCGCCCCGTGCCGGATCCTCGTCGTCCTCGCGCAGCACCTCGGGGCCGAAGATGCGCTCCCAGTCCAGCTCGAATCCCTTCAGCTCCGGGACGTTGCTGCTGGGCTCGGCGAAGGGGGCCATCGCCCGCATCACATGCCGGTTCATCTTCAGGCGTGCCGCGCTCGCTGCCTCCAGGACGCTGGCGGCCAGCTCCTGCGGTGACATGTCGCGGTACTTGTTCTCCAGGAACTCGATCCCGGTCAGCTCGCCCTGCGGGCCCGCGGTGGCCCGGACCGCGCGGTCGGAGGAGAGCGCGGCGAACGACGCCGTCCGCAGCTCGCGCTCGGTGCGCGCGACCGCCTCCTGGGCCGCCTCCAGTTCGGCCATGGCCTTCTCCAGGCGCTTCTCCAGCGGTTCCGTCACGCCCGCTTCCCTCCTTCTGCCTCGGTCTTCTCCTCCGTACGGGCGACCGTACGGCCCCCGCGTCCCGCCGGTGCGTCCGGGCCCGGAACACGGCCCTGAGCGCCCCTCACCTGCCGATGACGGCCGGGGTACCGCCCTCCTCCGTGCCCCACACGTCCGCGTCCTCCTCCAGGTAGTCGGCGGAGGTGGCGGGCCTGCGCTCCTGATCCGCCTCCTCCTCGGGGGAGTTGCCGCCGGTGGTCGTCACCCGGGGGGCGGGGGCCAGGAAGGTGTCGCTGTCCTCCTGACGGTTCCACGGGCTGCGCCGGCGACGGTTGCGGCGCTCGCTCTCCTCCGCCGCGTCGACCAGGACGGCGCGCACGCGCTCGCCGTTGCCCTTCTCGCCGCCCGCGCCCATGCCTCCCATCCCGCCGCCCATCGGCATACCGGGGCTGCCCGGCGTGCCCGGGGCGCCGGGGGCGCCCGGGCCGCTGCCGCCGGCACCGGGGGTCGCCGCGCCGGCCGAGACGCTGTCGGAGAGCGGGGCGACCTGGCCGGGGATCTCCGAGGACGAGAGGCCCGCCCCGGGGAGGCCGCCGCCGGAGGGTCCCGCGCCGGCCTGGGCCACGCCGAGCCCCAGGTCGGAGAAGGAGACGTCCCGCGTGTTGACCCCGTCGCCGCCCCCGCCCGCACTGCCGCTGCCACCGACTCCCCGGAGGGCATCGAGGTCGAGGTCCCGGCCGGTGCCGGGCCCTTCGGTGTCCCGATTCCCGTTGAGGTCGCCGAGGTTGCCGAGGTCGCGGTTCTGTCCGAGGTCCCGCAGGTCGTCGAGGAAGTCCGGACTCCCGTCGTTCCCAAGCGAGTTGAGCTCGTCGAGGGTGACCGTCCCGGTCCCGCCCCGCGGGTCGGTGACGGTGGTGAGGCCGGTGTCGGGGTCGACGGAGTGACGGGAACCGTCGGGGAAGGAGTTGACGAACCGGCCGTTGTCCAGCGAGGAGACGGACCCGTCCGGGTTGGTCACGTCGGCCCCGTGGGTGAGGTCGGTGGTGACCCTGGAACCGTCCGGAGCGATGCTGGTGAGCTGCCCCGTGTCCGGGTCGAAGACCGCTTTGCCGCCGTCCGGGAAAACCGTGGCGAAGTCGCCGTTCTCCAGTCCGGTCACGCTGCCCGTGGAGGACGTGAGGCCCGCGCCGTCGGTGTTGAGGTTCCCGAGGTCGCCCAGGTCGTTGACGGTCTCCCGGTCGCCGAGGTCACCGGGGGACTCCGTGGGCAGGTCGGCGTTGATGTCGCCGAGGTCGCCCAGGTCCCGCAGGCTGCCCAGGTCCCCCGGGCCTCCCGTCCCGTCCGGGTCGTTGAGCCCCCCGAGGCTGCCGAGGTTCTCGGTGGTGACGGTGCCGTCGGGCGCGGTGGAGGTCGCCTGGCCGGACCTCGGGTCGACGACCTGCGTCGTGCCGTCGGGGAACGTGGTGGTCAGCTTGCCGTCGTCGCCGAGAGAGGTGACCGAGCCGTCCGGGTTGGTCACCCGGACGCCGTCGCCCAGGCCCTGTGTGGTGACGCTCCCGTCCGGGTGCGTGGTGGTGAGCAGCCCGCTGTCCGGGTCGAACGAGGCGCTGCTGCCGTCCGGGAAGTCGGTGGTGAGGCCGGAACCGTCGAGCTGGGTGCTGCCGCCGGTCGGAGTGGAAAGGGAGCCGCCCGCGCCGTTCGGATTCCCGAGGCCGCCCAGGTTCTGGGTGATCGCGTCGTTGGCCGCGTCGGCCGGGTTCTTCGTGTTGCCCGGCCCGTTGAGATTGCCGAGGTTGCCGAAGTTCTGGCCGGCAGGCAGGGGCCCGCCGACCGGTGCCTGCTGGTTCTCGCCGCCCGGGTTGTTGACGTCTCCGAGGCTGCCGGG
Organism: Streptomyces sp. NPDC091287; assembly: GCF_044768525.1. Taxonomy (NCBI): domain Bacteria; kingdom Bacillati; phylum Actinomycetota; class Actinomycetes; order Kitasatosporales; family Streptomycetaceae; genus Streptomyces; species Streptomyces sp. NPDC091287. The sequence continues at coordinate 173,661 of NZ_JBIVUV010000020.1, read as the reverse complement.
GTTGTTGACGTCTCCGAGGCTGCCGAGGTTGTTGACGTCTCCGAGGCTGCCGAGGTTTTCGGACACCGCGTTGTTCACATCGTCGAGGCTCGGGGGGTTCCCGCCGCCGGGACCGGGGGTGTTGAGGCCGCCGAGGTCGCCGAGGCTCTCGGTCACCGGAACGTCCTGCTTGAGGTTGAGCAGTTCGTCGAGATCGCCGAGGTGCTCGCCCCCGCCGCCGGGCCCGTTGATGTTGCCGAGGCTCTCCTCCATCTGCTTGGCCTGCTCCTCGGCCTCCCGCTTGGCCTCCTCCTGCTCGCGCCGCTGCTCCTCGCGCAGCTCGTCCGCGTACCGGCGGTCCTCGTCGCGCTGGTTGTTCTGCTCCTCACGCAACTCGTCCTGGAGCTTCTTGTCCTCTTCACGCTGGAGCCGCTGCTCCTCACGCAACTCGTCCTGGAGCTTCTTGTCCTCCTCGCGCTGGAGCCGCTGCTCCTCACGCATCTCCTCCTGGAGCCTCTTGTCCTCCTCGCGCTGGAGGCGCTGCTCCTCACGCAGTTCGTCCTGGTACCGGCGGTTCTCCTCGTTCTCCTCGTCGAGCTTCTCCTTCTCCTCCTCCAGCTTCTCCTTCTCGTACTCCTCGCCCGCCGTGCTGGTCGACTTGGGCTCGGGCACGTTCTCGGTGAAGTCGTCGGAGAGCGAGAGGAACTGGTTGTTGAGCTTCGACTGCACCTCGCGTGCGGGGACGACGAGGAGTTCGTCGACGGCCCGGCTCCAGATGTCGACCGCCTTGTCGCCGACCTTCGCCCAGTTCGCGATGTCGTTGAGGTCTCCGTAGTCCGGGTGCACCTGGGTGAAGCCGGGCTGCGGCTTATGGGTGACTGACGTGGTGTACCGGGAGGTGTACGACTGGATGTCCGTCTTCGCCACGTTGTTGGCGTCCACCCACTGGGCCAGGTCGTCGAGGACGTACCGCAGGACCCGGTGGGGGTCGTAGTAGTCGGACCGGGCCCAGGTCAGCCACTTGTCCAGCAGGGTGCGGGCCGCGTCCTCCAGGTGGGTGCGGCCCAGGGACAGCGCCCGGGAGTACACGGTGGAGCCGGTGCCGTTCTGGTCGCCGGTGCCCGCCGTGTTGTTGAAGGTCTCCACGTAGTTGTCGTAGTTCTCGCGGACCTTCCTGATGAGGCTGATGAAGACCTCGGCCGCTTCGCCCTTCCAGCTGGCGTCGTCCCGGCCGAAGCGCTCCTCCCACTCCTTGAGCAGCGGCGCCTGGTCCTTGAAGAACTTGGCCGCGTAGTCGAAGGACTCACCGGTCCTGTTGAAGGTGTCCAGGTCGACGATGCCCTTGTCACCGGCCCCCTCCCCGCTGAAGCGGCCGTCCCCGCTGTTGCCCCGCAGCAGGGCGAGGAGCGCCGCCCGCGGCCCGTTCATGTACCGGGCCAGCGGGATGGTACTCATCTTGTCCTTGTTGTAGTCCGTGAACTCGTTGCCCTCACGGACGCTCACGTCCTCGACGTCTGTCGAGTCGGTACCGGCGAAGATGACCTCGTCACCCGACTTCACGCGCCCCTCGAAGACGATCCGGGCCTGCTTGATGGAGCTCTTCTTTCCGCTGTCGAAGAACCAGATGTCGTAGTCCTGACCCTTGTTCTGCAGGAAGCCGGAGTCCTTGACGAGCAGGCCGAGGCTGCGCTCCTTGATGTCCATCCGGAAGAGCTTGCCGCCGTGGTCGGAGCGGAGCGTGTCGAAGATGGTGGAGCGATCGGGCACGGGGTAGCCGGTGAGGTGCTTGACGAGTTCCGCCCAGTTGTCGGAGGACGCCGCGTCCGTCTCCCTGTACTTGTCGACGTTGCCCTTGGATTCATCGTCGTACTGGTCGGCCACCGGGCACCCCTCTGGTCATGTGTCGTCCTCGCCGCCGGCGTGCGCGGGTCGTGCTACTTCTCTTCCGTGCCCGTGGACCCGCTGGTGAGCGTGTCGACCTCTTCGAAGGTCTGGAGCAGCGTCTGGGCGTCGATCGCGTCCAGGTTCTTGTTCTTGGTCTTCTCCGCCTCCTCGATGGTGTCGGTGAGGGCCTCCTTGAGCTCCTTGAAGAGGTCCATCTGGTCACCGAGCAGCTTGTCGAGGGCCGTCGCGGCTGTGGTGACGCTCTCGATCAGCGTCGGTCCCGAGACCAGCTTCTCGGTGTTCATCAGCCCGAGTCGCAGGATCTGCTGGTCCTGGGCGAGGTTGTCCGGTGTCGTGTAGCCCTTGATGAGCCGGCCGAGGGGCCGGATGTGGGCCTCGCCCTCCTCACCGCTCCCGTCCTCCCGGTGCTGCTTCGCCTTCACGTACACCGGGTGCACCTCGTTGTCCCGGAAGTTCTCCATCTGCTTGAGGTCGAAATGCTTGACGTCGGCCTTCTCACCGGCCATGAGGCGTCCTCCTGCGGTCGGAGCGGGACAGGGTTACGGGAAACGGGGGCGGGGAGCCGCTCGGTGGCCGCGCGCGGGCGGGGCGCACGCACGAAGGCCGGGGCCCGCCCTCCGCACCGTACGGACGGAGGTGAACCCCGGCGGTGACTATCGGGCGCGCACACCGCCCCAGTTGTCCGCGCTCCTGCGCTCGTCGCGGGAGTGGTTGTCGTGGATGCTCTGGACGAGCTCACCGCTGTCGCCGAGGAGCAGGGCCATGTTCTTGGTCGCCTGGTCCCACTCGGCCTGGACGCCGCGGTACATCTGCTGGTCGTCACCCTCCCACGAGGTCACGAGCGGCTTGAGCTCGTCCTCCAGGTTGTTGAGGGTGGTGATGATCTGCTGGGTCTGCTGCTTCAGCTCCTCGATCGCGTTGCGGACCGTGGAGTACTGCACATCGATGATGCCGTCGGCCATGACATCTCCTCTCGGGTGGCCGGGCCCTGGGCCCGGGGGTGCTCACAGGTTCCGGCCTCCGCGAGAGGGGCCGGTGCCGTCGGGGACGGGTCAGCGCAGCGCCTCGAAGACGCCCTGGCTGGTCTTGCTGTTGAGCACCTCGGTGAGGTCCTGGTTCTCCTTCGCCAGCCGGTCGGCCGAGGTCACGTTCTCCTGGAGCGCGTCGACCATCTTGCTGATCTGGACGACGACCTTCTGCGCTTCGCCGTTCCAGCTGCGGAACAGCTTCAACAGGGCCTGACCCTCGTCACCGCCGACGCCCGAACGCGCGGCGATCTCGGCGACGTTGTTCTGGATCTTCTCGACCGCGGCCCGGGCCGACTCCAGGGAGGAGACACCTCCCAAGCCCTTGGCATAGTCCGCCCGCCTCTGGCCACTGTCCGCCATGTCGCGCTCCCTTCGTTGAGTCTCGGTGAGTCTCGTTGAGTCACTTCTCGTCGCGCCGTTGCCCGTTGAGGCTAAAGAGAAATACCCGCCCGGCGCAACGCATGTAAGGAAGATTTGAGCATAGGTCGGCTCGTCAGAATCCTTCCATGCCAACGGAGTTGTCCGAAGGTTTCCACAAAGTGAACGGGCCCTGCCCCTTGGGCGTCCGGACCGGTCGATGCGGACGGAAAACGGGCAGCCGGAGAATCCGAACGGTCATCGAGGCGGCCCGTTTCCAGTGCCGTGCGCCCCTTTCACGGGATTCCTCGGAAGGGTGAGCGCTCAATTGTCTGAGCTTTTTCTGAGGTTTCCCTCCGTGCCCGGTCCGCACCGAATGACGCCCCGCCGACGCCGAGTCATGTGCGAAATTCCGCTTCCCCGCCCTTTTCCCTTTCTTCGGCACCGTATGGGCCTTTTGCCTGGATCATGGCTGGGAGTCGACTGTCCCGGCTGCGCCGGGAGCGCCACATTTCGGGGCGGTGACCCTGGGCTCCGCGGCGCCGGAGGCGGCGGCCGGATCGAGGTCCGCGCCGGTCGGCAGAGCGGCGAGCAGGGGTGCGGGGACCGAGCCGATGTCCCCCTCCCCGTAACCGAGTGCCGTCAGGGAGTCCTTGGCCGGGACCCGGTACTTCACGCCGTTGTCCGCGACCAGGTAGGTCGTTCCCGCGTGTGCGGCACCGCTCGCGTGCAGCGCCCGGACCAGGGCGCCGTGCCCGGGGCGTACCACTGTGGCATCCGTCCGGGCGCAGGCGGCGGCCAGCGGCCGGGCGGTGCCCTGCGACACCGCGACGGGGGCGAGCCCGGTCAGCGGGACCAGCACCGACCTGATCCTGGCGCCGCCGTTGCCGCCGTCCACCTGTGCGCAGAGCGCGGTGCCGCGCGGCGCGGACTGCGGGACGGGCGGGGTACGGGGCAGCTCGGCGGTCGCGGAGCCGGCGGGGGCAATCTCCTTGGACCGGTGCGTACGCAGCACGTCCGCGCCGACCGCCCGGGCCTCGGGCGAGCGCCCCCGGTAGGCGTCCTTCTGGGTGGCCGGGTCCCCCAGCACCAGGGCGGCCTCCAGCCGGGACAGCGGCACCAGACCGTCCTTCCGCAGCAGGTGGTACGTGCTGCCGCCGCCGACCACGCTGACCTCGAAGAGCTGGCCGATCCTGCTCGGTTCGCCGCCGAGCACCGGCCCCTCACCTCCGCGGCCCGGCACCTCCGGCGGCTTCAGGGCCGGCCCGGGTGCGAGTGCGTCGAGGAAGGCCGCCGAGACCGGCATCGCCCGCTCGGAGCCGTAACCGAGGGCGTTACGGGCGTCGGAGTCGGGGTCCAGCGGGAGTCGGCTGCCCCGCCACACCAGGTACGCGGTGCGGTCCGGGCCCTGTACGAGCACCCCGCGGTCGGCGCCGACACCCTGGGATTCCAGCGGCGCCCCGGCGACCACGGTGGTGGCCCCGGGCCGCTCCACACCGGCGGCCGCGACGGCGCCGGAGGTGCTGGGCAGGGCGCCGTCCGGTCCGGTGACGCACAGGTGCCAGGCGCCGGCGTCGAGCCCGCCCGGGCCCGGCAGGGTGTCCGGGGCGCCGGGTATCCCGGCCGGGGACCCCACGGGGACGTCCCGCAGCGAGGCGGTGGAGACGTCCACGGCCTTGAGGTCGGAACCACCGATCAGCCGCGCCGAGGCGTAGTTGCGCACCGGATGCAGTACGCCGTCGGTGCCGGTCCACAAGTAGCGGGCCCCGGTCTCGCGGTTGACCACCAGGTGCTCGCCCTTGCGCCAGGTGTCGTTCCCGCCGGGCCGCAGCAGCCCGTAGACGGTGGCGCCCGCCCCGATCAGGACGGTCACCAACAGGCCGAAGACGACACCCCGAGTGGTGCGGCCCAGGGGGCTCTCCGGAGCGTCCGGGTCGGCCGTCAGCAGACCCGAGCTGAGCCTGCCCATCATGAAACCGTGGGCCTGGACCTGGTCGCGCTTGGACTGCACAGCCTCTCCTCAACTCGCTTCTGGTGGAACGGCGCACGGGGGGTGGCTCAGCCGAACAGACCGCGCAGCCAGCCGAAGAGGCCCGCCACCCACAGGGTGAGCGGGAGCAGCGCGACGGCCAGGCCGGTGTGCGCCAGCTCCGCCGCCCGGCCCCAGTACGGCAGCACCCGCCGACCGGGCACCGTCCAGGAGGCGGTCACGAGGACGGCCGCCGCGGCGAGCAGCACCCCGAAGACCACCACGCGGCCGTCGGCGTCGCTGTCGACCGCCCAGGCCCGGGCGAGCAGCAGCAGCCCCCAGATGCCGGGCACCGCCAGGGTGAGGCGCTGGCCGATGTGGACCAGCCCCCGGGAGTGGAGGAGAAGCAGCAGGGTCAGCGCGAGCGCGGTGAGCGTCTCGGGCAGGTCCGGGGTGTGGGCGAGGACCGCCAGGGCGGCGGCGGCGATGGCGCCGGTGGCGGCGAAGAGCGCGGTGACCCAGCGTCCGGCGAGTTCGGTGCGCTCGGCGACCTCGTCGCCCGCGTACGGGTCGATGCCTTCCTGGAGCTGCCCGGCGGAGGACGGCAGCGCGGGCATCCGCATCCCGGCCAGCTTGAAGGCGAAGGGGGCCACCGCCCCGGCGGCGAGCGCGACGACCGTCGCCACCAGCGCCACCGCGGCCGCCGCGTCCAGGCCGGTGTAGCCCATCAGGGCCCCGGAGACCGCGGTGGCCACGGCGACCACCGCGGTGGCCAGCAGAGCGGGGGCGCCGACCGCGGTGGCGGCGAGCGCGAGGACCGCGCCGCCCGCCGCCGCGGCGCCGGCCGCGAGCAGCCGCGCCCCCGCGACCTGCGCGGCGTCGGGGCCGGAGAGGTCGCCGCCCGGCAGCACCCAGCCGACCAGCGCGAAGCACGGGGCGACCAGCAGGGCGAGCGCGGTGGCGGAGAGCCGGTCGCCGACCGCCCGGCTCGCGGAGCCGGCACCGGCGAGGAGGAGCACTCCGGCCACCGCCGCGAGGGCCGCCCGGGTGGTGGCGGAACCGCTCACTCCCGGCCGGAACACCAGCAGGAGGGCGGCCGCCACGGCCGCCACGGCCGTGCCCACCAGCAGGCCGCGGGCCGCCCCGGCGTGCCAGGTGTGCAGCCGGCGGCCCACCGTCTCGGCTATCCCGTCGACCAGGTCGTCGAGCCGGGCCTCGGGGAGCGCCTCGGTGTGCGGGCGCAGATGGAGCACGGTTCCGTCGGCGAGCCCGGCGCGGGCCAGGGTGGTCTCCTCGTCGAGCGGGGCGTCGCCGAGCCGCTGGAGCACCCAGCCGGCGTGGTCGAGCCCGGCCTCCTCGGCCTCCTCCCCGACGTACCGCAGGAGGGTGGGGAGCAGATCGGCGACCGGTACGTCGGCGGGCACGGCCAGATCGATGGTGACGCTCGGCGCACGTACGGTCAGGCGGCACGATTCGGCCACCGCACTGTCGGTCATCAGCAGAACTCTCGTCTTCCGTGCAGGCTTTGACAGAGGACTTCCCCGGGAGAGGGAATGTGCGAACAGTACGGAAAGTCCGCGCGGCCGTGAACCGGTGGGCCGGGCAGGGAATTTATGCCCGCACACCCGGCGACCGCCCCTCCCGCGTGGACAGGTCGCGTTCCGTGAATGCAGACTACTGCCTGCGGCCACCGGTCGTGCTGCGGACCGGGCTCCGAATCCGGTAGGTGGTTGGCCATCACGGAAGTTGACCGCTCCGCGCTATCCGCTCGAGACATTCACCCGGCGTTCATCGGGGCGCGTGCCGCCCCGGGAATCAGCCTGGTGCGGTCTTTCCCCCTGCCGGGTACGCCGGTATTCGGCGGGCCGGAAAGTCAGTGAACCGGAGGTTCTGTTCCTTGAGTGTCGTGCTGTTTCGCCGCCCGGCCCGCAGGCGCGGGCCGGAGATGCCCGACGGGCAATTGACCCTCCAGGAGCCGCCCGTCCTCGCCGAGTCGGTGCCCGACACCTCGGCGGTGTGGACCTACCTGCCGATGGCGCTGATGTCGGTGTCGATGATGCTGATGTTCCTGCGCCCCGGCGGCGGGAACGGTGTCTTCATGTATCTGGCGATGGGCGTCATGGCGCTCTCCGCCGGTGCCATGCTGCTGGGTCAGCTGATGCGCCGGTCCAGCGAGCGCAAACAGCGGCTGAAGGGCGAACGCCGCGACTACCTGCGCTACCTGGCCCAGACCCGCAAGCGGGTGCGGACCACCATCGCGGAGCAGCAGCGGGCGCTCGCCTGGCGTCACCCGGAACCCGCCTCGCTCCGCTCGCTGGCCCGCACCAGCCGGCTGTGGGAGCGCCGCCCGGCGGACGAGGACTTCGGCGAGGTCCGGCTCGCGGTCGGTGAACAGCAGCTGGCTCTCACCCTGAACCCCGTCTCCACGCGCCCGGTGGAGGACCTCGAACCTCTCTGCGCGCACGCCCTGCGCCGCTTCATCCGCGCCTACTCCACCATCCCGGAGCAGCCGCTGGGGCTCTACCTGCGTTCCTCGGCCCGGATTCTGCTGCGCCCGGAGGAGGCGCCGGGCGAAGGGGTCGCGGAGGCTCCCGGGGAGCGGGGCGAGGAGTCGGACGGTCCCGACGCCGTACGTGCCCTGGTGCGCGCCGTGCTGGGACAGCTCGCGGTGTTCCACGCGCCCGAGGAGTTGTGGATCGCCCTCTGCGTCAGCGACGAGCGGCGCCCCGACTGGGAGTGGGTCAAGTGGCTGCCGCACGTGCTGGATCCGCACGAGGAGGACGGCGCGGGGCAGGCCCGCCGGATCACCGCCGACCTCAGCGAGCTGGACGACCTGCTCGGCGCCGAGTTCGCCGAGCGCCCCGGCTTCGACCCGGACGCCCGCCCCGGCCGTGACGAGCCGTACACGGTCGTCGTGCTGGACGGCGTCACCGTCCCGGAGGGCCACCGCTGGGAGGGGCACGGCTACCGCAACGCCCTGATCCTCGACGCCTCCGGGGCGCTGCGCTGGCGGCCCGGCCGCAACACCCTGCGGCTGACCGTCGGGCCCGCCCGGGTGAGCCTGGTGCGCACCGACCGCAGCCGCAAGGAGCGGTCGGTGCCGCTGGGCGTTCCCGACCGGCTCGGCCCGCTCGGCGCTCAGTCGCTGGCCCGGCTCCTCACCCCGCGCCGGATGAGCCTCGGCGCCGACATCGCGCAGCCGCTGGACACCGACGTCGAGCTGACCACCCTGCTCGGCATCCCCGACCTGCACCGGCACGAACCGCAGTCCCTGTTCGACAAGCACTCCGGCTCCGGCCGGCTGCGGGTGCCGGTCGCGGTCGGCGTGGACGGCCGCCCGGTCGAGCTCGACATCAAGGAGTCCGCGCAGGGCGGCATGGGCCCGCACGGCATGCTCATCGGCGCCACCGGGTCCGGCAAGAGCGAGTTGCTGCGCACCCTCGTCCTCGGCCTCGCCCTGACCAACTCCTCCGAGACGCTCAACTTCGTGCTGGTCGACTTCAAGGGCGGTGCCACCTTCCTCGGCCTGGAGGAACTCCCGCACACCTCCGCCGTCATCACCAACCTCGCCGACGAGGTCGCCCTGGTGGAACGCATGCAGGACGCCCTGCACGGCGAACTGATCCGCCGTCAGGAGCTGCTCCGCTCGGCGGGCAACTACACCTCGGCCCTGGAGTACGAGCGGGCCCGCGCCGCCGGGGCGGATCTGGCCCCGCTGCCCAGCCTGTTCGTGGTGGTCGACGAGTTCAGCGAACTTCTTTCCACACACCGGGAGTTCATGGAGTTGTTCGTGATGATCGGCCGCCTCGGCCGCTCGCTGGGCGTGCATCTGCTGCTCGCCTCGCAGCGCCTGGACGAGGGGCGCATGCACCAGCTGGAGAGCCATCTCTCGTACCGCATCGGGCTGCGCACCTTCTCCGCGATGGAGAGCCGCGGTGTGCTCGGCGTCCCGGACGCCTACGAGCTGCCCGCCGCGCCCGGGAGCGGCTATCTGAAGTCGGGTGTGGAGGCCCTGACCCGGTTCCGCGCCGCGTACTCCTCGGGGACGTACCGGCGTCGGACGGGTGCGGTGGTACAGGCCAGGGTCGCCAGTCAGGTGGTGCCGTGGACCAGTGGGTGGGTGGTGCCCCGCACCTTGGAGACCCCGCCCGAGCCGGAGCCCGAGGCGGAGGAGGGGGCCGAGGACGAGGAGGCGCTGCTCGACGTGGCGCTCGACCGGCTGCGCGGCTCGGGGCCGGCCGCCCACCAGGTGTGGCTGCCGCCGTTGGACGAGCCGTCCCCGCTGGACGCCCTGCTGCCGGGCATCGCGCCGGACGAGGGGCGCGGTCTGGTCGCCGCCGGGTGGCCCGGCGCCGGCCGGCTGCGGGTCCCGGTCGGCCTCGTGGACAAGCCCTTCGAACAGCGCCGTGACCCGCTGATCGTGGACCTTTCCGGAGCGGGCGGCCACGTCGCCGTCGCGGGCGGTTCGCAGAGCGGCAAGTCCACGCTCGCCCGCACGCTCATCGCCGCCCTCGCGCTCACCCACACCCCGGCCGAAGTCCAGTTCTACTGCCTGGACTTCGGCGGCGGCGGGCTCTCTCAGCTCGCCGCGCTCCCGCACGTCGGCGGGGTCGCGGCGCGGCTCAACCCGGAGCGGGTGCACCGTGCGGTGGCCGAGGTGATGACGCTCCTGGCCCGTCGCGAGCAGTTCTTCGTGGACCACACCCTCGACTCCATGCAGTCCTACCGGCGTCGCCGGGCCGCCGGGGAGTTCCCCGAGGAGCCGTTCGGGGATGTGTTCATGGTGGTCGACGGCTGGTCCACGGTCCGCCAGGACTACGACGACCTGATCCCGAAGTTCAACGAACTCGCCGCCCGTGGCCTCAACTACGGGATCCACCTGATCATCACCACCACCCGCTGGGTGGAGCTGTCCGCCCAGGTCCGCGACCAGGCCGGCACCCGTCTGGAGCTGCGGATGGGTGACCCGATGGACTCCGAGATCGACACCCGCAAGGCCCGTTCGGTGCCGCGCTCCGGCGGCCGGGGTATCACCGCCGACAGCAAGATGCATTTCCTCGCGGGCCTTCCCCGCCTGGACGGCAGCGGCTCCCTGGAGGACCTCGGCGACGGCGTCGCCCACCTGGTCGCGGAGATCTCGCGGCACTGGCAGGGGCCTCCCGCCCCCCAGGTCCGGATGCTGCCGCACCGCCTCCCGCTCGCCGACCTGCCCGCGCCCGAGGCCACGGAGGGCGGCGGCATGCGCCTCGCGCTCGGCCTCGACCAGGACGCCCTGGAACCGGTCTGGCACGACTTCAGCCGCACCCCGCACCTGATCGCGGTCGGCGACACCGAGAGCGGCAAGACCAACCTGCTGCGCCTGATCACCAAGGGCATCACCACCCGGTACGCCCCCGAGGAGGCGAAGATCATCGCGGTGGACTACCGCCGCAACCTGGTCGACGCCATCCCCGAGGAGTACCGCATCGGGCACGTGATCTCCCTCGACAACCTCAACGAGACCATCGAGGGCGCGGCCCGTGCGATGAAGACCCGTGTCCCGGGCGCGGACATCGCCCCGGCCCGGATGCGCCGGTGCGACTGGTGGACGGGGCCGCGTCTGTTCATCCTGGTCGACGACTACGACATGGTCTCCGGAAACTCCTTCCAGAGTCCCTTCGAGCCGCTCTTCGAGAGTCTGACGCTCGGCTACGAGATGGGCCTGCACCTGGTCGTCGCCCGCAGCGCCATGGGTGCGGGCCGCGGTCTCAGCGACGGTCTCGTCCGCCGCCTCGACGAGGCCAACAACCCGGCGGTCCTGCTCTCCTGCCCGCCCACGGAGGGCCGTCTCTTCGGCAACGCGAAGCCGCTCAACCTCCCGCCGGGCCGGGCCCTGCACATCGCCCGCCGCAAGCCGCGGCTGATGCAGACGGCGCTGGTGGAGGAGGGCTGAGCGTACGGACCTGCGGCGCCCTCCCCGAAGAGGGCGCCGCACACGTTCAGCCCTTGCCCGGGGTGCTCGCTTCCGCCGGGCGCCAGCCCCGGGCACGGGCCCGGGAGAGGGCGAAACCGGCCCAGAGGACGGCGAGGACACCGGCCGATCCGAGGAGGACGAAGAGTGTGGCCCGGCCGGTGGCGCGGTCGGTGCCGGAGGTGTCGCGTACGGCCACGGGTGCGGCGGCACGCTCCGCACCGGCGGCCGGTGCGACCGCGTCGCCGAGGACCGTGGTGACGGCGGCGTAGGCGTCCAGCTGCGGAAGGTCGGCCGGGTAGGCGGTGGCGGTCAGTCGGCGGGCCACCGCGTCGGCCGAGTCGTCGGGGTGCGTGGCGCGGACGACCGCGGCGGCCCCGGCGGCGTACGCGGTGGCCACCGCGACGCCTCCCCCGAGGTAGTGCCCGGCCCCGCGCGGCCCGCCGGAGACCACCCCGGCGCCGGGAGCGGCCAGGTCGACGGTGCCGGTCGGCAGGGCGCTGTCCGGTCGGGTGCCGGCGGGCAGCATGTCGGCGACCGAGAGGACGCCCGGTTCGCCGGCTGGCCAGTAGGTACGGGAGGGGATCTCGTCGGCGGAGCCCCGCGACGGCGGGTCCGGGGTGGCCGCGGCGACGACCACCGCGCCCGCCCGGCGGGCCTCGGCGACCGCCCGGGTCAGCGCCTTGTCCCGGCGCGGCAGGGCGACCGCGACCGCGATCACGCCGGCCCGGGCCTCGGTCGCCTCGCGCACCGCCGCCGCGACCAGGGCCGGGCTCGGACGCCCCCGCCGGTCGGTGCCGCGCAGGGCCAGGACCTTCGCGCGGGGGGCGACTCCGGCCAGCTTCGGGGTGTTCCCGCCGCTCCCGGCGATCAGCCCGGCCAGGAACGTGCCGTGTCCGACGCAGTCGTCGGCGGCGGTGCCCCCGGCGGTGACCCGGCCGTCGAGCCCGGTGGCGTCGGGGTCGACCCCGGTGGAGATCAGCGCGACGGTGACGCCCGCCCCGGTGGAGTGCTGGTGCAGCCGGTCCAGGTCGAGGCGCTGACGCGACCAGTCCTGCTTCTTCGCCTTCTCCTCGGAGGCGGGGGTGCAGACCACCTCGTCGGCCCGCGGGTCGAGCGCGGAAGGCATGCCGGGCAGTTCCTGGCCCTTCTTCCCGTCGGCCGCGAGCGCCGCCGGCGTACGGGCGAGGGGCGTTGCCTGGGCGGGTACGGCCACGGGCAGCATCAGGGCGGCCGTGAGCCCGGCGCCGTACAGCAGGCGGGCGGGCGGCCTCATCGGGGGGCCGCCTCGGGTGCTGCGGCCGTGACATCCGCCGGGAGGAGGATGCGCAGGTCGTCCAGGGTGGGTGCGGCCAGCGAACTGAGCCGGCCCGCCTGGCGGGTGACCATCGACTCGACGACCTGGCGGGCCAGGCGGGCGTTGCCGAAGGAGCGGTCGCGGGGCACCGCGTCGAAGTACTCCTTGAGCAGGGGCCCGGTGCCGGGCCCGCACTCGTACCCCATGTTCGCGGCCTGGGCGCGCACGATGGTGACCAGTTCCTCGGAAGAGTAGTCGGCGAAGGAGATCCGACGCGGGAAGCGGGAGGACAGCCCCGGGTTGGAGGCGAGGAAGCGCTCCATCTCGTCGGTGTAGCCCGCGACGATGACGACGACCTCGTCGCGGTGGTCCTCCATCAGCTTCAGCAGGGTGTCCACCGCCTCCTGGCCGAAGTCGGCGCCGCCGCCGCGCGGGGTGAGGGTGTACGCCTCGTCGATGAACAGCACACCGCCGCGCGCCCGTTCGAAGACCTCGCGGGTCAACTGGGCGGTGTGGCCTATGTAGCGGCCGACGAGGTCGGCGCGGGCCGCCTCGATCAACTGGCCGCGCTCCAGGACGCCGAGCTGGGTCAGCACCTCCCCGTAGAGGCGGGCGACGGTGGTCTTGCCGGTGCCGGGTGGGCCGGTGAAGACGAGGTGGTTGCTGAGCGAGGGGACGGGCAGCCCGGCGGCGGCCCGGTGCCGGGCGGTGGTGATGAGGTTGACCAGGTCCGCGACCTCGCGCTTCACCCCGGCCAGGCCGATCATGTCGCCTAGGCGGGTGAGCGGGTCGTCGGCCGGCGCGGCGGTCCCGGCGGCCGAAGCGGCGGCGGTGGCGGAGACGTCGTCGGGCAGCAGCAGCCGCAGATCGCGCTCGCCGACCTGCGACTGTGCGGAGAGCCGGACCGCCTGCCGGTCCACCATCTCCTCGAACACCCCGCGCGCGGCACGGCCGTTGCCGAATCCGGCGTCCCGGTCCATCGCACCGAAGTGCGCGGCGAGCGCCTGGGCGGTGCCCTCACCCAGCTCGTACTGGTGCTGGGCGCACATGCTCTCCATGATCGCGACCAGGTCGGGCACCGAGTAGTTCTCGAACCCGACGGTCCGTGAGAAGCGGGACGCCAGGCCCGGGTTGGAGCCGAGGAAGGAGTCCATCTCGCGGGAGTAGCCGGCCGCGACCACCACCACGTCGTCGCGGTGGTCCTCCATGAGCTTCAGCAGGGTGTCCACGGCCTCGCGGCCGAAGTCGGCGCCGCCGTTGCCGCTGTCCGAGGTGAGGGTGTACGCCTCGTCGATGAACAGCACGCCTCCCAGGGCCCGTTGGAAGGTCTCGGAGGTCTTGATGGCGGTGCCGCCGACGACCTGGGCGACCAGGTCGGCGCGGGAGACCTCCACCAGGTGGCCGCTGCGCAGCGAACCCAGCTCGGCCAGGATCGCCCCGTAGAGGCGGGCGACGGTGGTCTTGCCGGTGCCGGGCGGGCCGGCGAACACCAGGTGCCTGCTCATCGGCGGTGCGGGCATGCCGAGTTGTTCGCGGCGCTGGGCGAGCCGGGTGAGGTTGACCAGGGTGCCCACCTGTTGCTTGACGTTCTCCAGGCCGATCAGCGCGTTGAGGGCGCCGAGCGGGCCGTCCGCGCGGTCCGGCGGGGGCGCGTCGGCCGCGCCGGAGCCTGCCGGGTCGGTGTTCTCGGCGCTGCCGCTGCCCCAGGCGTCCCGCTTGCCGTTGCCGACGCTGTTCAGGCCCTCCACGGCGAGCCGGTCACCGGGGGCGGTCTGCACCAGGCCGCCGCCCTCGTTCTCCCGGGCGGCGCAGTTGACGAGGGAGACGGGGGCGGTGGACTCCACCCGGAAGCCGTCCTGGGCCCCGCCGCCCGCCTCACAGCCGCTGAGCGAGGCGAGCGCACCCTCCCGGAGGAGGAAGCCGTGGCCCTTGGAGGCGTGCACCGAGGTGCGGTTGGCGGTCAGTTCGCCGCCGGCGGCAACGATCACGCCTTCCTCGCCGCTCGTCTCGACGCGGAAGTCGCGGACGGTGACGTTGCCGCCGTCCTCGACGACCAGGCCGCTGGTGGCCGTGTCGGAGACCCCGCCACCGGCCAGGTAGAGGGTGGAGCCGGAGGCCACGCGTACACCGGCGCCCTTCGGCCGGACGATCTCGCAGTCCTCGACGCGGCCCCGGGCGTCACGGGTGGCCGCGATGCCGTCGCCGGCGGGCTCGACCAGACGGGCCCGGCGCAGCAGCGGGTTGGCGCCGCCGAGCACGGCGACGGCGGGCGAGGAGCCGATCACCTCCAGGCGGTCCAACTCGGGCGCCGAGTCCTCCTCCAGGAGCAGCCCGGCCCCCTCGCAGTCACGGACGGTCAGCCCGGTCAGCGCCGGGGAGGAGGCCCCGGCGACGCGCAGCGCCGCGCTCTGTGCGCCGTCCACCCAGCAGTCCTCGAAGGTGCCGCGCGCCCGGTCGGTGACGACCACGCCGTGGCCGCGCACGCGCGAGACACGGCAGCGGCGCAGTACGGGGTCGGTGCCCCCGGCCAGGGCGATTCCGTTGCCGGAGGCGCCGGTGACGCGGACGTCCTCCAGGGTGGTGCGGCCCGCGCTGCTCAGGTGCACGCCGGTGCTGGTGTCGTGCACCACGGTCCGGACGACCGAGACGGCGGAGTCGCCCTCCAGGGCGATGGAGGGCTTGTCGGTGGAGGAGATGTCGCAGTCCTCGACGGTGCCACGGGTCTCACCGTTGGCGAGCAGGCCGTTGCCGCGGGCGCCCCGTACCGTGCAGTCGCGGATGCGTGCCTCGCCCTGTTCGGCGAGGACGAAGCCGCTGGTCCCGAGGTGTTCGAGCGTGCAGGACTCGACGGTGGTGGGTGTGGTGGAGGTGACCACGATGCCCGCGCCCTGCGGGTTGCTCACCCGGCAGTCCCGCAGCGCGAGGGAGCCGGTCCCGCCGGCGAGCATCGCGGTCCAGGCGGCGCCGACGATCTCGCACCCGTCGAACGCGGCCTGTCCGCGCCGCACATCGACCGCGGGCAGCTCGGCGTCGCCGCCGCGCAGGGTCAGTTCGGAGAGCATGACGGCGTCGGCGCGCAGCGCGATGACGCTTCCCGCGCGCGGCCGGATCTCCACCGTGCCCCGCCCCTCGGCGGCGGTGAGGGTGACCCGGGTGTGGATCACCAGGTTCTCCGCGTACGTTCCGGGCCGGACGCTGATGAGCGCACCGGTACGGGCGGCGGCGAGCGCCTCACCGATCGTGGAAAAGCGGTCCTCGGGGCCGACCGTCAGTACCTGGCGCGACAACGCACCAACCTCCTTGCTACGGCGGCGTCCTCGACGGACGCCCCTCTTCGCCGGGGACGCGTGTCGGCGATCCGGCGGTGCCATCATTCCTCGCCCGGGCGCACGAGGTGCCGGAAGCGGCTCCCGGCACCCGGGCGTTCAGGTCAGACGCTCCACTTCTGGTTGTCGAGGCCCGTGCAGGTCCACAGGATCAGATAGGTCTCCGGGCCCCTGTTCCGGCTGTGGTCGGGGATGTCGACGCACTTGCCGACGGCGGTGTTGACCAGGTCATGGGCGCCGTTGAGGGCGAACTTCTGGGCGTCGGCCCCGTTGCACCAGGCGATCTGGATACGCGCGCCGTCGTTGAAGTTCGCGTTGGCGACGTCCAGGCACTTGTCCTTGATCCGGATGGTGCCGTCGGAGGCGAAGCGCCACTTCTGGGCGTCGGCGCCGTTGCAGTCCCACATGAACAGCGGTTGGCCGTCGTTGAAGTTGTGACCGGGGACGTCGACGCAGCGGCCGGAGAGGTGGCTGCGGAAGGAGACGGGCCCGCTGAGGGTCACGGCGGGCGCGGCCTTGGCGGGCTGGTTCTTCGCCTGGTCGTCCTTCTTCGGCTTCGCCTCGGGGCTGTCGGCCGTCTTGGGCGGGTTCTCCGGGGTGTCGTTCGCCTTGGACGCGTCCTTGTCCGTGCCCGCCGCGGCGGCGGGCACGGGAACGTGCCGCACGGGCTCGGCGGACTTCTCCGGCTTCCCCTCGCCCCCCTTGCCGTCGCCCGGGGGGCTGGTCTCGGGCGCGGTGACGGCGAACTCGCCCGGCGCCTCCTGCCCGGTCCCGTCGAGCACGGTACCGGCCGCCGCCGCATTCGTCCGCTTGGGCCCGTCGTCGTCGTTCCCGGCCAGGACGAGGAAGGGCACGGACACGAGCAGCGCGCCCGCGACCGCCGCCCCGGCGAGCACCGCCCTGCCCGGCCGCCCGACGGGCCCGGCCTGCGGCTGTGGCCGGTCGATGGCGGTGGCCGTCATGGTCCGTACGAGGGCGGGGAGCCGGCTCTGCGCTGCGGCGGAGGCACCGGGATCGGGACCGGGATCGTGATCGGGGGCAGGGCCGGCGTCGGGGGTTCCGGGCCGGGCCTCAGCGGTTCCGGTCCTGGCTTCGGGGGCCATGGGCTCCGACCGGGTGGACACGGGGTCGGCGGGGTCGGCCGCGGCCTCGGGGTCCTTCCGCTCTGCGGACTTCTCGCTCTCCGGCGCCTCCGGGTCTGGCCCTGCGGCCGTACCGGGCACAGCGGGAGCTGTGGCCGCTGCGGGACCGCCGGAGGCGGCGCTCGCGGCCGCCCCCTCGCTCCCGGCGATTTCCGCGCTTTCGGCGCTTTCCGCGCTCCCGGCGCTTTCCGCGCTTTCGGCGCCGGACTCCGTGCGAGCCTCCGGGGAGGCGGGGGTCTGCTGGGACGAACGCGTCACGGGGTGGTCCTCCCTGTGGTGTGGGGCCAGGGTTCGGTCGAGCCGGGGTCGCCCGTCCCGCTCACGGGTCCGAGAAGGCTGTCGGCCGGGACGAGCAGCGGAGCCGCGGCGCCGGCGTTGACCATCAGCAGGGCGTCGACGGCCCGCGCCGACCTGGCCAACTCCCTGGCGGGAAGGCTGTCATGGTGAAGTGCCGAGGACATGAATGCATGGGTGGGCGAGGTGAACAACAGCAGCACCGGCGCCCCGTCCCGCCCGGCGGCCGTGAGCGGCCCGCCGTCCGGCCCGCGCACGACGGTGACCTCCGCCTCCGCGAGTGCCTCCAGCGCCGCTTCCACCGATCCGTACCCGGTGGCGGCCCGCTGGGCCGCCGCGTCCACCGGATCGGTGGGCTCCGGCCACCCGAGAACCCGCGCCGAGGGCCGGTACGTCGGGTTGGCGCGGTACTCCCCGACGCCCCCGTTCTCGTCCGACCGCCACTCCCCCAGCACAGCCCACTCCGGCGGCGTCCGCTCCTCGGCCCACTCCGGGTCGACGATCCCGACCCAGTGCCCCGGAGCCCGCCGGGCGGCGTCCTTCACGGCATCGGGCACCAGGGAGGCATCGACCACCTCGGTGCCGCCGGAGCCGGACGCCTCGGGCCCGTCGGACGCTCCGGAGGCACCGGAAACGCCGAACGGGACGCCCTGTCCGCCCACTTGCCGCTCTCCGGGACGTATCTCCACCTGAACTCTTGGCTCCGTACGCGTTCTTGAGCGCCGAACGGCACACTCGCCGCCGACAGTGATCAGATCGGGGAGCCATCAGGATGTCACACGAGCACCGCCCACGGGGCTCGGCCCCGGGTCCGTATCGGCCTCCCCACGTGCCCGTTTGCTGCCCGAACAGAGAACTTTCCGGGACCAGTGAGGCGCGGGAGGACAAAGCACCGGAGGGAGTTCGGGACCGGACACCGCCGCCACCCCCATGACGGGCTACGTTGGGCGCGCCCCCGAGGAGGAGTCACCGCATGTCCCCCGAGCACCCCGCCCCCGGCGCCGGCACCGCGGCGGCCACCGCCCGCCCGGAGGAGTCCGGCGCCCCGCCCTCGCCGTCCGCCGCACCGGCGCCACAGACGCAGCCCGCTGCCCCGACCGGCGAGGCGGAGTCCTCCACGACTCCGGCCAAAGAGACGGCTTCCGCCCCGCCCGAGCCCTCGGCCACGGCGAAGCCGGCCGAGATACCGGAGGCCCCCGAGGCCCGCGCGGAGGGCCACGGCGTGGCAGCGGCCATCGGCACGACGCCGGAGACCCGGACCGTCACCGCTGTCGACAAGGGACGCCCCCGCACACCGATCCTGGCGGGGGCCGCGTTCGTCGGCGCCGCCCTGGTCGCGATACCCGTGCTGCTGATGGGCAGCGCGAACGACGAGGAGCCCCGGAACCCCGGCACCACCCCGGTCGCCGGGAGCGCCGACACGGTCCTCAACCCCGAATCGGCCCCGGCGGCCCTGGACGATTACGTGGCAGTGAAGCCCACGCCGTCCCCGACGGAACAGAAGAAGATCACCCCCACGAAGGCCGCTCCCGCACCCGTGGCGCCCGCACCCGCACCCGCACCCGCGCCCCGGACGAGCGCCCCCGCCGAGAAGCCCAAGGCCTCACCCAAACCG
The DNA here is from genome assembly GCF_044768525.1 of Streptomyces sp. NPDC091287. Classification (NCBI taxonomy): domain Bacteria; kingdom Bacillati; phylum Actinomycetota; class Actinomycetes; order Kitasatosporales; family Streptomycetaceae; genus Streptomyces; species Streptomyces sp. NPDC091287. The sequence continues at coordinate 154,799 of NZ_JBIVUV010000020.1, read as the reverse complement.
AAGCCCAAGGCTGCCCCGAAGCCGAACTGGGGCACCCAGACGGTCTCCGCGACCAGCTCCATCGGGGTCGGCCAGTCCTGGGCCACCAACCGCATTCGCATGACGATGCAGCAGGACGGCAACCTCGTCGTCTACAACGAGCAGAACAAGCCGATCTGGGCCGCCATGACCTTCGGCGAGAACCACCGGGCGATCTTCCAGCCCGACGGCAACCTGGTGATCCACAACGGCGACGACCGAGCGATCTGGGCCTCCAAGACCCATGACTTCGGCGGCGCCCGGATGGTCCTGAGGCCCGACGGCAAGGTGGTCATCGTGCACAACGGCAGGGTGGTCTGGTCGACCTGACGGATGCGGCGTACGCCTGGGTCCGGCGTACGCCAAGGCTGAGGCCTCACGTACCCGGCAACGGCATGAGTGGAGTCCGCCAGCAGGTCAGGTCTGGCGGTTGGCCGACCGGAAAGCGACCGATGCGAACGGGACGGTGACCGCGGACCTCGACGAGGTGCTGGTGATCGCACACTCGGCACCCACGACTTCGTCGCCTGGCCCGCCCAGCGGGGACAGTGGCTGACTCACCTACTCGGTCGGCACGGTGATCACCGAGCCGATCCACCAGCACGTGCTGAAAGGTGCCGGCATCCGCCTGGACTGCGGGTCGAGCATGCGACGGGCGCAGCAGTGCAACGTTACTGTGCAGCGGTACGCGTGTAGGTCCACTTCGAAAGGTCTTCATGTGACTCCTGGCCGTCCATACAATGATCTGGCGAAGAATGCTGAGAAAGATTCCCAGGAGTTTTCTCGCCGCACTTCCAGAGCAGGACAGACAGGCGTTCCGCCGACGGGGTTGGCGGCGTTACAGGCCAGTTTGGGCAACGCCGCAGTTGTGCAGATGCTACGTCAGGCCGACCGTAGCCGGGCCCAGCCGGAGGGGCATGAGCACGGTGCGGGCTGCGGCCATCAGAAGCCCGCTGTACAGGCTTCGGCAGTCCGTGACGTGCTGCGCTCTTCGGGTCGCCCGATGGACGACTCCACCCGCGCCGATATGGAGTCCCGGCTCGGCGCGGACTTCTCCGACGTACGTATTCACGACAACGCGGCGGCGAAGGAGTCGGCGGCGGAGGTCGGCGCCCGTGCGTATACCTCGGGGTCCCAGGTGGTCATCGGTGACCACGGCAACGACAAGCACACCCTCGCCCACGAACTCACCCACGTCATCCAGCAGCGTCAGGGCCCCGTCGCGGGCACCGATAACGGCAACGGACTGAGCGTCTCCGCCCCCTCGGACCGCTTCGAGAGGGAAGCCGAGGCCAACGCGGCAAAGGTGATGCGCGCGCCCGCTCCTTCCCGTGCGGACGCAGGCTCCCAGAACGGAGACAAGGAGCACCGGCCGGTCGATGAGCGGGAGAGGGAAACGGACGGCGCGGTTCAGCGAATCGCGACCGATGAAATAGACCCCCCTCAGGGCCAGTTGGTTTCTGGTGAAGTTCCAGAACTCTCCGAAGAACTTGTCGCGAAAATCAAGAACGCCACAACTCCGGACCAGCGGACAGAAATTCTGAGAGAGCTCTACAGCCATGTCTTCCACGACCTCAACAACAGGGCGAATGAAGATGATAAGAAATTTTATGAAGAGATAAGTCCGGAAAAAATTCTCATCGAGTACAAGGATGAGGAGGCGGGGCCAGGAAAGCCTGTGGCCCTGACGGAGACGGACACGCAAGGCGAAGTCTCACTGTCCTTTTTGCGCGATGCGTTCAAGAGCCCAGCCATTCTCTACAGCACGGTCCGGCACGAGTTCATCCACGTTGCGCAACGGTCAGGCGAGCCGGATGATACGGCCGAAAGCTCGGATGATCTCATATATGCGTTCGCCTATGAGAAATCAGGGCTCACCGAAGTCCAGATCCCGATGCAGGAGATAGAGACCCACGTGTGGGAGCTGGAGAATGCAAGAAGAACTGGAATCTCCGCCGATCCGGCATACGTGAACGAAACGGAAGAGTGGCTAGTCTCATACGCCAGGAACCTTTTGGCAGGCGTTAAGAAGCTTCGTAAGGGTACGGCAGGAGCTGATGACTTCGCAGGTTCACTGAGGTACTGGAGTGGCTATGTAGAGAAAACACTGGGAACGCTTGACCGGGGAATCACGGTGATGGTAAATGAGGTACACAGGACTGCCGCCATCTCCCTGAAGGCGGAAATAGGGAAAGAGCTTGAGAATAGGATCTCTGGGGCTTCTCAGAGTAAACGGAAGAAGAAGTCTTAGGGGGCCTGACCGCTAACGAGCTTTGCAAGCCCTCACCTCGCCCTGGGCGTCTGACTCGCCCGAACAGCACCGCTGCGCTCCGGGCCTCCTTTCCGCAGCGGTCCCGAGCGCAGCGGCTTTCCAGGTGGACCATCAGGCGGCGCGGGTGAATCCAAAGTAGATCTTGAACGATGGATGACCTCGGTTCATGGGGCGGGGAGGTCTCACGACTCGCCTCAGTTCGAACCCGTGCTGGAGGAGGTCCGTGTTCCCCGCATCGGGCCGGGCCGGCCAAGGATCCGCCCCAACCGCGAGCGCCATGCGGTCGAGTGCGGGACCAATCGCCTCAAGCGCCACCGTGCCGTCGCCACGCGAGACGACAAGCCCGCGGTCCGCTACGAGGCGACCATGCTCGTCGCTGCCGTCAACGAGTGGTGACCAAGCGGCTCAGGGTGGGGAGCACGCCGCGTAGGTCGCCGCCGTCCACCGTGACCGTCGCCGCTACCCGTGCTCCTGCCGAGGCGTCGAACGCCACACTCAGTCCGACGGACGCGAACAGGGGCAGGTCGGATCGGCTGTCTCCGACGGCCCCGCACGAGCCGGGAGCCAACCCGAGCTCCCGGGCCTGCGCGAGGGCGAAATCTCGTTTGTCGTACTCGTCGAAGTGGCGGGCGACGCGTCCGGTGAACCGGTTGCCATCGGTCTCCAGCCGAGGTCCGCAGAACGCGTGGAAGCCGAAGCGGTCGGTCAGGTAACTGCCGACCGGCGACCAGGCCAGAGTGGCCAGCACGGGCACCAACCCGTTCCGACGGCACCAGCCCACGGTCTCCGTGATACCCGAGAGACCCGGCGCGGTGCGGCGGTATCGGCGAACTCCGACAGCGGGCGTAAAAGCGCTTCGCGCAGGGCCGGTGCGGCGACCGGCGCGGGCGGCCGTACCCCGATGGTGTCTGACTGCCGCGGGCCTGATCCTGCTGACCGAGGCCTTCCTCACCCAGCTCTTCACCGACCTGCCCGCGCCGCTGCTCGCCGTGGCCCTGTCCTCGTGCTCGCCATCAGCGCCGCCGACCGCCGCGACGTCGCCGTCCTCGGATGGCTGCCCGGCACCACCTGTGCGCCGACGTCGCTCAGCACCCGCGCACGGCCGCCACCGCCGGCCCAGGTCGCACGCACCGACCCCCGCCGCGTGCCGTCGTCCTGACCTGACCAGCAGCTACCGGCTCGGCATCGCGGTCCTCGACACGCTGGACAAGCTGCGGGAGGAACTGGCCGGGAAGGACATCGCCCTGCACCTGGCCCGCCCACGTACGGGCACGGGCCCAACAGGACCTGACCCGGCACGCCCTGGCGGACAGCGCTGGACCGTACGGCCTCCACCGCACCGTCGACGACGCGGTCTCGGCGGCGACCGGCGGACCGGTCTGACCAGCACGCCGGGCCGCCCCTTCAGTGGCTGACGGGGACCCCGGAGGCAGGCGATTCCGGGACGCCGAGGCGCCGGGCATCCTTCTCCGGGCGCATGAAGAGGGCCGCCAGGAGGCCGGTGCCCAGGAGCAGCGCCGCCGTGACGAGCCAGCCGTTCTGATAGCCGATCGTGGCGCTCGCCGCGCTGTCCACGATCCGGCCGAGGACCAAGGGCGACACGATCCCGCCCAGAGCGAAGACCGCCACCAGCGCGCCGAGGACGACGCCGCGCTGGGAGGGCGGTGTGATCCGGGCGATGGCCGTCTGCGCGACAGTGATCATGACCAGGGCGAGAGCCATCGGGCCGAACATCATCGGGACCTTGATCCAGAGCGTGTCGACGGTCGCGAACACGGTCACCGCGACAGCCGAGACCACCAGCAGCAGACCGGCGCCCGCGCCGGCGGGCAGCTTCCCACTGGCGCCGCGCAGAGTGGCCCGGCGGGCCAGCAGACCGTGCGCCAGAAGGACCACGCCGTTGGCGACAGCACCCCCGCCGACCGCGGCACCGGCCTGCCCGAGGTTCCAGCCGACGACCGTCTGGAGATAGTCCGGCAGCCATGTGAGCTTGGCGCTCATCACCCAGTAGGCCCCGAACGCGCCCGAGGCCGCGGTGATGAACGTGCCGGAGAGGAAGACGGACCGCAGCGGCACCTCCACAGATCCGGGCCCCTCGTCCGCGAGGTGCGCACGGCGGCCCACCGGCGGGGCCAGCGGCCCCTCCTTGCCCTTCACCGCCCATACCACCGCCCACAGCAGACCGGCGAGACCCGCCGCTCCGAAGGCCCAGCGCCAGCCGAAGTGGGAGATCACCGCTCCCAGGGTCGGTGCCGCCACCGCGACTCCCGCCGCCGCGCCCACCATAAGAATGGCGGTGGGCAGGGTGCGCTCCCGCTGTTCGAACCAGCCGTGCACGTGATGGACCGCCACCGGTGCCGCGGGCCCTTCGGCGAAGCCGAGGAGCACGCGCGTCGCGATCAGCGTCCCGAAGCCCGCCGCGGCCCAGAGCATCGGAAGCTGGGCGACTGACCACAGCAGGCCCATCACCAGGAGCAGCACCGAGGTGCGCACCTTGCGCGTCAGGAACGACACGCCCACCGCGGAGAGCGAGAACAGGCTGAAGAACGCGGCCTGGGCGGTGCCGAACTCCTGGCGGCCGATGCCGAACTCCTTCATGATCTCCGGGCCGGCCAGCCCCAGGACGGCCTTGTCGGCGAAGTTCACCAGCATGAAGGCCAACAGCAGCCACGTGGTCGTCCAAGCCGGCCGGCCGGCCGACGGCACGGTCGCCGGGCTGCCGTCGCGCAGCGGGGCATTCGTCGCCTCCACGGTCACACCCCTTCCTGGGTGCTGTCGTCCACGGGCACGCCGCAACCGCAGCTGTCATCGTCGATGACGCCCACGCTGATCGCTCCCGCCGCCCGCCGCCGTCCCTCGTCGCTGCGCGTCAGTTCGGTGGCGAGGTCCGTGCCACCGGCGACGGCGGCGGATTCGGCAGCCGCCCAGTTGAATACGCCGCGCGCCATCGTCGAGGTCTCCCGCTCGGCCCGGCGGCCGAAGACCTCGGCCCGGATCCGGGCCACCTCCCGGTCGGCCGGTGCGGCCAGCGCGGCGGTCTCGGCAAGGTGTGCCGCCAGACGCAGTTCCCCGCGTCCGAGCAGTTGCCCGGCCCGCTCCGCCAGTGCCTGCGCGCCACCCGCCGCGTCGGCGAGCTCGGCGGCCAGCGCCGCTTCGGGGGCCGGCTTGAGGTTCGCCGGGTTCTGGTCGTACCAGCCGCCCCACAGCCGCCAGAGGTTGCGTACGACGAACTCCGGCTCGTCGTACGCCGGGTGGAGGTACGGCTTCTCCAGGAGGCCCGGAGGGATCTGCACCCCGTGCAGCACCTCGTCGAGGCGTGCGCCCGCGTTCATCAGGTCCCGCGTCTGGGTGCACAGTGACTCCAGCAGTTCCGCCGTGTCGCCGAGCGCCTGTCGGATGCGGTCGGGGCCGAGGATCGGCACCCCGTGCCCGGGGAGCAGCACTTCGGCGTCCAGCTCCTGCATGTCGCGCAGCGCCCGCGCCCACTCGACCGGATAGCGCTGGACCTTCTGCGGGTTGCCCGCGTTGGGCGAGTTCCAGATGAACAGGTCACCGGTGCACAGGGTGCGCAGTTCCGGGATCCACACGTAGGTGTGGTCGTCCGTCTCCCCGCGCGCGTGCACCAGCTCGAAGGTCAGCTCCCCGCGGCGCACGGTGAGCCGGTCCCGGTAGGTCGTGTCCGGGTAGCGGTACTCCGTCGGCCACTGCAGGGACGGAACGCCGAACTGGCGGCGGTTGATCCACGTGTTGTACCCGGCGGTCTCCCGATAGCGGTCGAAGCGCCCCGCCACCGCCTCGTGCGCGAAGACTTCGGGGAGCCGCGTACCGGCGTCGGACGCCTCCTTGTCGAACGGCGCCACACCGAAGACATGATCCACATGACCGTGGGTGTAGACGACGCAGCTCACCGGATCCGCCGAGTACTCGCGCACCGACGCATGCAGCTGGGTCGCCGTACGAAAGTCTCCGGAGTCGACCAGCACCAGGCCGTCCCCGGTGTCGAACACCGCCACGTTCGCGAAGGCGGGAAAGAACCCGGTCCGTTCGCCGACCGCTACGAGACCGCCGCTCGCGAACGCACCCGTGAAGTGGGCCAGCAGCGTCTCCTCGCCGGACCAGACTCGGTCCGCGTACGCCATGTAACCGCTTGAATTGTGTTCTGTCATAGCGTCCGGCTCCCTCGCGATCGCCCATGGGCCGCCGTCCTGCCCACGGAGGCGGCCCCCTGATGTGCGTAGAGTCTGCGCCGGAGGCGAACGGGGGGACATCCGTCGTCCTCACAGCCAAAGACGACTGCTCCTGTGACCTGTCACAGGCACCTCCGAAGGGAGAGCTCGTGCCGAGCGACCCGCTGCCCGAGCGCCGCACGACGTATCCGGCGCCGTCCCCCGCCGCGCAGGCGCTGGCCGCGCGCTGCGAGAGCCGCGTCAACGAGCTCGCCCGCAGCATGGCCCGCGACGCCTTCGAACGGCTGCCGGGCTACTCCGAACTTCCCGACGACGTGAAGGACGTGGAGGTCGCGGCGACGGTCCGCAATGGCCTACGTCTCTTCCTGCGCCGCGTCCAGCACCCCCAGGGGCGCGTCGGGGACTACAGCCTCTTCCGCGAGCGCGCTGCGCAGCGCGCCGCGGAGGGCATGCCCCTGCACACGCTTCTGCGCAGCCACTCCGCAGCCGTCTATGTGCTGTGGCAGGCGCTCCGGGACGAGGCCACCGACGAGGAAACGGGTGCGCTGATCGAGCTAGTCGACTTCCTCCTGCACGGCCACGAAGCCGTCATCGGCGCCGTGACCGAAACCTACGTCGTGGAACAGACCACGCTTTCGGCTGAGCGCCGCGAGCACCATCGCGGTCTGGTTCGCGGCCTGCTGGACGGCTCGGTGTCTCCTCAGCGTGCCTTCGAGGAGCTGGGCCTCGAAGGCTCCTGTCTCGTCGTGCACCTGCACCTGCCGCAGGAGCCGGGTACGGCGGCCACGAACGTCGCGGGCCGCCGCCTGGTCCGCCGCGTCCAAGCCGCCGTCGACCGCAGCCTGGACACCCGGGCCGTGTCACTGCTCGGCGTCGGCGGAGGTCAGGTGATCGTTGCCCAGCGGACCAACGACAAGGACGGCCTCCGCACCTGCGAGGAACTGTGCGTCTCGCTGAGGCAGGTCTGCGGCGACGACGTCAGACTGGCCTCGGTCACCGCCGCCACTGCCCACGACGTGCCGGACGCCGCCCGCACCGCCGCCGAGATCGTCCGGATCTCGCGTGCCTGCGGCCGGCCCCCAGGGTTGCACCTCATGGACGATGTCCTACTGGAGTACCACCTCTCCCGGCACGACGAGAGCAGTGACCGCATCGCCGCTCTCCTGAACCCCCTCGAGGACCGCCCCGACCTCATCGACACCCTGCGCATCCACCTCGAACACGGACACGACCGCCGCGCCACCGCACACCATCTCGGCCTCCACCCCAACACCGTGGACAACCGGCTCGCAAGAATCACCCACCTCACCGGCCTCGACATCGCCTCCCCCCGCGGAAACGCCCTTGCCCTGGCCGCACTGGTGCTCCGGGGCGACGTGCCCGAGTGACCGTCGTGTACGTCAGGTCGTACAGGGGTCCGGGCTCGGCGGGCCTGGGGAGCAGCCCCTCCTCACCTGCACCCCCGGCTCCCCCACCGTCACCGCCTTCCGCCCTTCACCTCAACCCTCGTCGCCCTCCGGCGGCCTGGCACGGAACGTGTCCGGAACGGTCCGGCGCGCACCCCGTCCCGCTTCTTTCGGTTTGATACCTTTCACTGGACACGAAATTCGATCGGGTGTTCGTTTTTTGGATCTCCGAAACGTCCGTTGTCGGCAGTAGACGCCCACGTTCTCCGACGTGCGGCGTGCCACTCAATCGGACCGGGTGACAGCTCATGGCAGGAACCGACCAGGAGAAGGCGCTGGACACCGCACTCGCACAGATCGAGCGGAAGTTCGGCAAGGGTGCGGTGATGCGCCTGGGTGAGCGGCCGAACGAGCCCATCGAGGTCATCCCCACGGGATCGACCGCTCTCGACGTCGCCCTCGACGTCGGCGGTCTGCCGCGCGGCCGTGTGGTGGAGGTGTACGGACCGGAGTCCTCCGGTAAGACCACGCTGACGCTGCACGCGGTGGCGAACGCGCAGAAGCTCGGCGGTTCGGTGGCGTTCATCGACGCCGAGCACGCACTGGACCCGGAGTACGCGAAGAAGCTCGGCGTCGACATCGACAACCTCATCCTGTCCCAGCCGGACAACGGTGAGCAGGCGCTGGAGATCGTCGACATCCTGATCCGCTCCGGCGCGATCGACCTGATCGTCATCGACTCCGTGGCGGCCCTGGTGCCCCGCGCCGAGATCGAGGGCGAGATGGGCGACTCCCACATGGGTCTCCAGGCGCGTCTGATGAGCCAGGCCCTCCGCAAGATCACCAGCGCGCTCAACCAGACGAGAACGACGGCGATCTTCATCAACCAGCTCCGCGAGAAGATCGGCGTGATGTTCGGCTCCCCGGAGACCACCACCGGTGGCCGGGCGCTGAAGTTCTACGCCTCGGTGCGCCTCGACATCCGCCGGATCGAGACGCTCAAGGACGGCACCGACGCCGTCGGCAACCGCACCCGCGTCAAGGTCGTCAAGAACAAGGTCGCCCCGCCGTTCAAGCAGGCGGAGTTCGACATCCTCTACGGCCAGGGCATCAGCCGCGAGGGCGGTCTGATCGACATGGGCGTGGACCACGGCTTCGTCCGCAAGGCCGGCGCCTGGTACACGTACGAGGGCGACCAGCTCGGCCAGGGCAAGGAGAACGCCCGCAACTTCCTCAAGGACAACCCCGACCTCGCCAACGAGATCGAGAAGAAGATCCTGGAAAAGCTGGGCATCGGGGTGCCGGTGAAGGACGCGGTCGCCGAGGGTGCCGACACCGGCCAGGTTCCCGACGCCGCACGAGCCCCGGCGGGAAACGCCGCCTGACAGACGTGAGCACGGCCGGACTCCCCCTCTGCAATCCCGCCGAAAGGACCGGCTAACCCAGGAAACTCAACCGCACCTGACGCTCCGGATTATCCCTGTTCGTATCCACCAGGCAGACCGACTGCCAGGTGCCCAGCTCCAGCCTGCCGCCGATCACCGGCAGCGTGGCGTGGGGCGGGACCAGGGCGGGGAGCACGTGGTCGCGGCCGTGGCCGGGGCTGCCGTGGCGGTGTTGCCAGCGGTCGTCGGCGGGGAGCAGGTGGTGGAGGGCGGCCAGCAGGTCGTCGTCGCTGCCCGCGCCGGTCTCCAGTACGGCGATCCCGGCCGTGGCGTGGGGGACGAAGACGTTGAGCAGGCCGTCGCGGCCGGGCGCGGTGCGGGTGAGGAACTCTTCGCAGGCGCGCGTCAGGTCCGTGACGCTCTCGGCCGTACCGGTGGTGATGTTCAGGACCCTGGTGGTGAAGGAGGAGGACATGCCTCCATCTTCACCCCACAGGTGTGAGATGACGCGTCCACGCTCCGAGACACCATTGACCGTGTCCCGACCGGATGACTACGTTCAGCACCATGTTCCGATCAGCCCTGCTCACTTCGCGCGGTCACATCGACCTGCTGCGAGTGGCTTCCGCCGCGTGTTGTCGCGGCTGCTGACGTTCTCCCAGCGACTTCCGGAGCGTTCCCAGCGCGGTTTCCCACCGCACGGCTGTGCCTGCGGTACTCCGTCGTTCGCCCTTTCCGTAGTCGTGTTGGTCGCGTAGGCGCGTAGTCGCCTCCGGCTCAGTGCCGCCGCGCGACCGCTGATCGCACCGTGGTTACTCCTGCCTTCCGCCGCCCCCGTCGGCCGCCTCCAGGTCGGTCGTGGCGCGTGGGTACGGGGTTACCCCGGCATGCCCGCGGCCGCCCCTCCTCCTCGCTTCTGTGCGTCGCTCCCCCGCTCCTTCCCCTCCTCTCCTCGAACTTTCGCCCCGCATCCGTGCGCCCTTCCGTGGAGCCCTCATGACCGTCAGCCATGCGCCACCACCACCCGGCCTGTCCGTTGCCCCGGAGAAATCCTCCGCGCCGAGTCGAACGCCGCCCGATCTGGAGGCGGTCGTTCCGGCGTCCGTCCGGCGGTCTCGGCTGCGGGCCGCTCCGCGGTGGGTGCGGCGGGCGGTGGGGCCGTTGCTGTTGCTCGCGTTGTGGCAGGTGTTCAGCGCCACGGGGGTGCTGCATCCCGATGTGCTCGCCTCGCCCGGGACCATCGCCCGCGCGGGCGCCGACCTGGTGGCGGACGGGACACTGCCCGCCGCGATGGGCGTCTCGCTCCAGCGGGTGGTCGTGGGGCTCCTGCTCGGTGGCGTCGTCGGGACGGCGCTCGCGCTCGTGTCGGGGCTCTCACGGCTCGGGGAGGACCTGGTCGACGCGACCGTGCAGATGCTGCGCACGGTGCCCTGGGTGGGGCTGATCCCCCTGTTCATCATCTGGCTCGGGATCGGCGAAGCGCCGAAGGTGGCCCTCATCGCGCTCGGGGTGGCCTTTCATCTGTATCTCAACGTCTATGCGGGAATCCGCGGCGTTGACGCCCAACTCATCGAAGCCGGTAAGTCGTTGGGGCTCGGACGGTGGGGGCTGGTCCGGCATGTGGTGCTGCCGGGTGCGCTGCCCGGGGCCATGACCGGGCTGCGGTACTCGCTGGCGACGGCCTGGCTCGCGCTCGTCTTCGGTGAGTCGATCAACGCCGACGCCGGGATCGGGTTCCTGATGAACCAGGCCCGCGAGTTCTTCCGGACCGACGTGATCGTCGTCTGTCTCGTCGTGTACGCCTTCCTCGGCCTCACCGCCGACGTCATCGTCCGGATCCTCGAAAGGCTGCTGCTGCAATGGCGACCGACCTTCACCGGCCAGTGAGAGACGACCTTGCCCCCGGCCCGCTGACCGCGGCCTCTGACGGCGCTCCGGAGGCCGCCGTGCGGGTCGAAGGGCTCACCCGGGCCTTCGACGGGCGTCCGGTCATCGACGACCTCGATCTCACCCTGAGGACAGGCGAGTTCACCGCGCTGCTCGGGCGCAGCGGCTGCGGCAAATCGACGCTGCTGCGGGTGCTCGCCGGGCTCGACCGGGAGATCTCGGGCACCGTCCTGGTGCCGCGCCGGCGCGCGGTCGCGTTCCAGGCCCCGCGGCTGATGCCGTGGAAGAAGGTCTGGCGCAACGTACTGCTCGGGCTGCCGGGCAAGCCCCAACGTGAAGTCGCCGAACGGGCGTTGGCGGAGGTCGGGCTGGCAGAGCGGGCCGGGGCTTGGCCCAAGACGCTGTCCGGCGGCGAGGCGCAGCGCGCTTCGCTGGCCAGAGCCCTGGTGCGCGAGCCCGATCTGCTGCTGCTCGACGAGCCCTTCGGCGCACTGGACGCCCTGACCCGGATCAAGGCCCAGCAGCTCGTCGCGGAGCTCTGGCAGCGGCGCGGCTGCGCCGTGCTGCTGGTCACCCATGACGTGGACGAGGCCCTGCTGTTGGCCGACCGGGCGCTGGTGATGCGGGACGGGCGGATCGCGTACGACACGCCTGTCGCGCTGGACCGGCCCCGCGGGGTCGGCTCCCCCGGGTTCACCGACCTGCGCTCCCGCCTGCTGACCGAACTGGGCGTCGAGGGCGAGGGCGGTGGCGGCGTCGAAAGGGAGGGCCCTGCCCGCGGTGAGGCGGACGCCGCCGGTGCGAAGCCGTCCGTGGCCGCCGCCCCGTCCGGTCCCGGACCGACGAAGAACCCCGCCGCGTCATCCGCACACCCCCGTCACGGAGAGGCCCCATGAAACGCCGCGCTCTGCCTGCCCTGCTCCTCCCCCTCGCCCTGCTCCTGACCGCGTGCGGCGGCTCCTCCTCCGCGACCACGGACGGCAGCACGGACGGAGCGGGCAGCCTTACGCTCAACGTCGGTGACCAGAGAGGTGGTTACGAGGCAATCCTGCGGGCCTCCGGCGAGCTCGACGACCTCGACTACCGCATCAAGTGGTCCACCTTCACCTCGGGACCGCCCCTGCTGGAGGCCGTGAGCGCCGGTGCGGTGGACATCGGGGGCGTCGGCAACACGCCGCCCGTCTTCGCCGCGGGGGCCGACTCGAACATCACCGTCATCGGCGCCACGCACGGCTCGTCGGCCGGTGAGGTCATCGTCGTGCCCGAGGACTCGCCGCTGACGAAGCCCGCCCAGCTCAAGGGCGCGTCCATCGCCGTGGCACAGGGCAGTTCGGCCCACTTCCAGCTGGTCGCCTCGCTCAAGAAGGCAGGCCTCGGGATCGAGGACGTGAAGCTGAACTACCTCCAGCCCGCCGACGCGCTCGCCGCGTTCAGCCGGGGCAAGGTCGACGCCTGGGCGATCTGGGACCCGTACACCTCGCAGGTCCTGCGCACGGCGGACGCCCGGGTCCTCACCACCGGCGAAGGCGTCGTCAACGGCCTCGGTTTTCAGGTCGCCTCACCCGTGTCTCTCAAGGACGGGAAGAAGTCGCAGGCCATCGGCGACCTGCTCGTCCGGCTGGAGCGGGCCCAGAAGTGGGTCTTCGAGCACCCGGAGGAGTGGGCGAAGGTCTGGGCAAAGGAGACCGGGCTGCCCTACGAGGTGGCACTGGACGCCGTGAAGCTCAGCTACGGCACCCGTGTCCCGGTCGCGATCGACGCCGCGGCCATCGCCTCCGAGCAGGAGATCGCCGACACCTTCGCCGAACTGAGGCTGATTCCCCGGCGGTTCGACTTCGAGGACTACGTCGACACCCGGTTCAACCGTGACCTCCCCGCTTCCTCCACCGCGCCGCGCTCCTACGGAAAGGCCTCATCGTGAACGTCCATCTGCACTGGTTCCTGCCCACCGGGGGCGACGGCCGGACGCTCGTCGACCGGCACGCCTACACCGACGGCGGCATCAAACGCGACCGGATCACCCCGGTGAGCGGCGTACGGGCCCCGGACATCGAGTATCTGATCCAGATCGCCAAGGCGGCCGAGCAGTTGGGCTTCGAGGCCGTGCTGACGCCCACGGGTACGTGGTGCGAGGACGCCTGGCTGACCACGGTGGCGCTCGCCCAGCACACCGAGCGGCTGAAGTTCCTCGTGGCGTTCCGGCCGGGGGTCATCTCCCCGGTGCTCGCCGCCCAGATGGCCTCCACGTATCAGCGGATCACCCGGGGGCGGCTGCTGCTCAACGTGGTGACCGGGGGCGATTCCACGGAGCAGCGGCGGTTCGGGGACCACCTGGACCACGACCGGCGCTATGCGCGGACCGCGGAGTTCCTGTCGGTGGTGCGGGGCGTCTGGAGCGGGCAGCCGTACGACTTCGACGGTGAGCACTACCAGGTGGAGGGCGGGCTGACCGCGCTGCCGCCGGACCCGCTGCCGGAGATCTTCTTCGGCGGGTCCTCCGCTGCCGCGGGACCGGTGGCCGCGGCCCACGCCGATGTCTATCTGACCTGGGGCGAGCCGCCGGCCGCGGTGAAGGAGAAGATCGACTGGATTCGCGGCCTGGCGGAGGAGCAGGGGCGGAAGGTCCGGTTCGGCATCCGGCTGCACACCATTTCGCGGGACTCCTCGGCCGAGGCGTGGGCCACCGCCGACCGGCTGCTGGGCGACCTCGATCCGGACACGATCGCGGCGGCACAGCAGGCGTTGGGGCGGAGCGAGTCGGTCGGACAGCAGCGGATGCTGGCACTGCACGGCGGTTCACGGGACAGACTGGAGATCGCGCCGAATCTCTGGGCGGGTGTCGGTCTGGTGCGGGGCGGGGCCGGGACCGCACTGGTGGGCAGCCATGCCGAGGTCGCGGACCGGATCGAGGAGTACCACGCGCTGGGCGTGGAGCACTTCGTGCTCTCCGGGTATCCGCATCTGGAGGAGGCGTACTGGTTCGGCGAGGGAGTCACCCCCGAGCTGGCGCGGCGCGGACTGCTGTCGACCGTGCCCGCGTCCCCGCTGCTGGGCGCTAACGGCGCCGAGCCCCGGCCCGCCACGGCTCCGGGTGGAGCGCCCCTGCTGGTCGCCGGGGGCCGCTGAGTCTCGCGGTGCTGCTCGTCGGGGGGCCGGGAAGATCCCGGCCCCCCGACGAGTTAGTAGAAGCGTGAACATTTCTGGGGTGCGTGAGCTGGACGTGGTCGTGATCGGCGCGGGTCAGGCGGGGCTGTCCGCCGCCCACCACCTGCGCCGGGTCGGCCTGGAGCCGGACGTCGGCTTCGTCGTGCTGGACCACGCGCCCCGGCCGGGCGGCGCGTGGCAGTTCCGCTGGCCCTCGCTGACGTACGGCAAGGTCCACGGGATGCACGCGCTGCCGGGCATGGAGCTGACCGGAGCCGACCCCGACCGGCCCTCGTCTCAGGTGATCGGCGCGTATTTCGCCGCGTACGAGGAGCGCTTCGGCCTGCGGGTCCACCGCCCGGTGGAGGTGAGCGCCGTACGGGAGGGGAGCGGCGGGCGGCTGCTGGTGGAGACGTCCGAGGGGTCGTACGCCCCGCGGGCCCTGATCAACGCGACCGGCACCTGGGACCGGCCTTTCTGGCCGCGCTATCCGGGCCAGGAGACGTTCCGGGGGCGGCAGTTGCACACGGCGAACTACCCGGGGCCGGAGGAGTTCGCGGGGCAGCGCGTCATCGTCGTCGGGGGCGGGGCCTCCGGTACGCAGCATCTGATGGAGATCGCCGGGCACGCGGCGGACACCTTCTGGGTGACCCGGAGCGAACCGGTCTTCCGCGAGGGGCCGTTCACCGAGGAGTGGGGGCGGGCGGCCGTGGCGATGGTGGAGGAGCGGGTGCGCAAGGGGTTGCCGCCGCGGAGCGTGGTCAGCGTGACCGGGCTGCCGATGACCGATGCGGTGCGGCGGGCACGGGAGCAGGGGGTGCTGGACCGGCTGCCGATGTTCGACCGGATCACGCCGAGCGGTGTGGCCTGGGACGACGGTCGGGTCGTCGAGGCCGATGTGATCCTGTGGGCCACCGGGTTCCGGCCCGCCGTGGACCATCTGGCACCGCTGAAGCTGCGCGAGCCGGGCGGCGGCATCCGGGCCGAGGACACCCGCGCCGTACGCGACGGGCGCGTCCATCTCGTCGGGTACGGGCCGTCCGCCAGCACCATCGGCGCGAACCGCGCGGGCCGGGCGGCGGTCCGGTCGGTCATGCGGCTGCTGAAGGAGACGGGCGAGGAGAACGGTGACGAGCGGCCGGACCGGAAGGCCGACGGCGGACGGACGGACCGGGAAGCCGGGGCGGTCGTCGCCGTCCCGGTCTCCGGGGGCTGAGCGCTCCGCGGGGCGGAGGCCCGTCAGCTCGTGGCGGCGGAAGCGCGGGTGCGGTTGAACTCCTCGACGTTCTTCTGCTGTTCGTCATAGCTGTCGGTGAACCGGGTGTCGCCGGGGCCGACCGTGACGAAGTACAGCCACGGTCCGGGCGTGGGGCTGACGGCCGCGCGCAGCGCCTCCTCCCCCGGGTTGCCGATGGGCGTCGGCGGCAGCCCCTTGATCCGGTAGCTGTTGTACGGGCTGTCCAGCTGGGTGTCGGCGGTCGTCGTGTCCAGGGTGGAGCGCTTCAGGGCGTAGTTGATGGTGGAGTCCATCTGCAACGGCATGTCCTTGAGCAGCCGGTTGTAGACGACCCGGGCCACCTTGCCCATGTCGGACGCGGTGTCGGCCTCGGCCTGGACGATGCTGGCGATCGTGATCGTGTCGTAGACGGAGACGTTGTTGCGCTGGGCCCCCGCCGTGACGTGGTCCGCGCCGAAGTGCTTGCGGGCGGTGTCCGCCATGTAACGCAGCAGGCCCGCGGGCTCGGTCGCGGCGTCGAGCGGATAGGTCGCCGGGAAGAGGTATCCCTCGGGGTTGCCCTCGGCCTGGGCCGGCAGAGCGAGGTCCACCGTCGTCGCGGCTTTCCGCGTGCTGCCGGGCTTCAGGTCGAGCGCCTGGTCGACGGCCTCGTACACCTGCGAGGCGCGACGGCCCTCCGGGATCATCAGGGTGCTCTGCGGGTGCTCCTTCTCGTGCCCGCCCTCGTCCGGTCCGGTCAGGGACAGCGGGATCAGGACGGCGGCCGACACGACGAGCAGGGCGACGGCGGCCAGGACGACCTTTCCGCGACGGGTCGGGCGGAGTCTGCGACGGGGGCGGGCGTCCGGGGACTCGTTCACCATGCGGGCACGTTAACCCGGGGCGCGGGCCACGGCCGGTAGCTCGGCCACGGCGTCGGCTCCGGCGACACGAACGCCGTACCGGGCGGACCAGAACGCACGACACACAGAACACACGAACAGGGGATCGGGTGTTCGCTTGAACGTGTGATCGTCAGGGGATTCGTTGCTGTTCACCCGTCCGGGGCGTGATGATTGCAGAGCGCAGTCAACGGGCTGCAGACCGCGACTGCGCAGTCCCACAGATGCACCACGTACAAGGAGAAAGACCAGATGAACTTCCTGACCAACCTGCTTGCCGGCGTCGTCCACTTCGTGGGTTGGCTCGTCTGACCATTGCTCCGCCCGGCGCCGTCGCTCCCCGTCCCACGGGAGCGGCGGCGCCGCCGTGTGTGCGGAGCCGGCTGGCTCAGCCGTTCGCCGCCGCCGGCCCGGTGAAGGGCGACAGTGCGGTGAACCCGGGATCCACGGTCACCGCCGCCGCGAGGGTGTCGAGCGTCCGGCGGACCCGGGTGAGCGGGTGGTCCGGGAATTCCGCGTCCCACTGGGCGTGGTCCGCCGCGTGGAAGGGCAGCCCGCCCTGGACCTCGGGGGCGTAGGGGTGCGGCCGGAAGTACTGGTCGGGGCCGAGCTTGGCCATCACCACGGCTTCCCGCATGCCCGTCATGCCGCGCTCCGCCGCCTGGATCTTCACCACAGTGCTGCACCCGGCGCGCGGCACGGTGAAACTGCCGATGAACGCCTGCCCGCTGCGCTGTCCCGGCAGCGGCAGTTTGAGTATCTGCCGCAGGGCGGGCAGCTCGCCCAGTCGCTTCACCGAAGCTTCGACGAGTCCGCCGCCCGCTCGGGCGGTGAAGTGGGTCAGGCCGTGGCGCAGGGCGGGGCCGTCGTCCAGTGCGGCGGGCAGATCCGGCGGCAGGTCGAAGAAGTGCAGCGACAGCACATCACCGTGGTCGTTCAGCCAGGTGTCGGTGTCCACGGTTCGGTAGCCGGGGAGTTCCACCCCGAGGAGAGCTCTCATGCGCGGCGATCATGCCGTACGCGCGTCGCGCCGGTGACATCAGGGCTGTCACACCACCCTGACGCCGGGGGCCGCGGGGCCGCGGTCCTGCCCCGGCGGTCAGGGGGCCGGAACCGGGGCCGGGTGGGAGTCGCGGTGGATCAGGGCGGCGTAGCGACCGTCGCGGTCGAGCAGTTCCTCGTGCGTACCTCGCTCGGCGGCCCGGCCGTCCTCCAGGACGACGATCTGGTCCGCGTCGCGGACGGTGGAGAGGCGGTGCGCGATGGTGAGCGTGGTCCGTCCGGCGGAGAGGGCGTCGATCGCTTGCTGTACCGCCTGTTCCGTACGGGTGTCGAGCGCGCTGGTCGCCTCGTCGAGGATCAGCACCGGCGGGTCGCGCAGGATGGTGCGGGCGATGGCGAGGCGCTGCTTCTCACCGCCGGAGAAGCGGTAGCCGCGCTCACCGACCAGGGTGTCGTAGCCGTCGGGCAGGGAGGCGATGTGGTCGTGGATCTGCGCCGCGCGGGCCGCGGCCTCGATCTCCTCCTCGGTGGCGTCCGGCTTGGCGAAGCGCAGGTTGTCGGCGACCGAGGCGTGGAAGAGGTAGGTCTCCTGGGAGACGACGCCGACCGCTCGGGCGAGGGTGTCGAAGTCCAGGTCGCGGACGTCGACCCCGTCGAGCGTGACCCGGCCGCCGGTGACGTCGTACAGCCGGGGTACGAGGTAGCTCAGGGTGGATTTGCCGGAGCCGGTGGATCCGACGACCGCGAGGCTGCTGCCGGCGGGAACGGTGACGTCGATGCCGGTCAGCGTCGGGCCGCTCTTCTCGTCGTAGCTGAAGTCGACGTCCTCGAAGGCGATCTCACCGCGGATCTTCTCCAGGCGGACCGGCTTCTCCGGTTCGGTGATGTCCACCGTGAGGTCGAGGTACTCGAAGATGCGCTGGAAGAGGGCGAGGGAGGTCTGCATCTGCACACCGGTGGAGAGCAGGCTGACCGCCGGGCGGAACAGCCCCTGCTGGAGCGTGACGAAGGCGACGAGCGTGCCGATGGAGACGGCGGCTGCTCCGGACGCGAAGGTGAGACCTGCCGCCCAGTAGATGACGGCGGGCATGGCGGCCATCACGATGCCGATCGTCGACATCCGCCAGCGGCCGGCCATGCTGGAGCGCACTTCGAGGTCGACCAGGCGCTCGGACTCCTCGGCGAAGCCCTGGGTGAGGGAGTCGGAGCGGCCCATCGTGCGGCCGAGGAGGATGCCGCTGACCGAGAGGGACTCGGTGACCGTGGCGGCCATCGCGGCCATCTGCTTCTGGCGCTGGGTGGTGATCCTCTTCCGCTCCCGGCCGACGCGCCGGCTGATCGCGACGAAGACCGGCAGCAGGAGCAGCGAGACGACGGTGAGCCGCCAGTCGAGCGCGAGCATGGCGACGACGGTCGCGATGACGGCCGTGAGGTTGGA
Organism: Streptomyces sp. NPDC091287; assembly: GCF_044768525.1. Classification (NCBI taxonomy): domain Bacteria; kingdom Bacillati; phylum Actinomycetota; class Actinomycetes; order Kitasatosporales; family Streptomycetaceae; genus Streptomyces; species Streptomyces sp. NPDC091287. The sequence continues at coordinate 135,942 of NZ_JBIVUV010000020.1, read as the reverse complement.
GACCAGCGAGGTCGCGGTGGAGGTGACCGTCGCCTGCATACCGCCGATGTCGTTGGCGATGCGGGACTGGACCTCGCCCGTGCGGGTGCGGGTGAAGAAGGCGAGCGGCATCCGCTGGAGCTGGGTGTAGACGGCGGTGCGCAGGTCATGCATGACGCGCTGACCGACCGTGGTCGAGATCAGGGTCTGGAGCACGCCGAAGACGCTGGTCATCACGGCGGTGAGGATCATGCCGAGCGCCAGCAGGGTCAGCAGGCCCGTGCGCCCCTGCGGGATCGCGGTGTCCAGGATCTCGCGCAGCAGGAACGGGGAGGCGACCGATACCAGGGAGGACGCGCCGACCAGCAGGCCGACGACGGCCAGCCGGCCGCGGTAGGGGTGGAAGAGGCGGAGGATGCGGCGCACCTCGGCGGGCGGCCGGTCGGCGGCGGCGGCGGTGTGGGCACCGGGCGGGGGCGTCCACGTGGGCTCGTCGGGTTTCATGGGCTCCTTCGTCGAGCGTGAGGCGTGGCCGGACAGACCCGGCCCTCGCACATGGAGAGCCTAGCTCATTGTTACCTATACTCACAATGAACAAGGTCCTGATATTGTTCCCCGTATGGACGCCCCCGATTCCCCCGGTCCGCTCAGCTCCCCCGGCTCCCCCGACACCGACGGCATGCTCGCCGAGCAGTTGCTGCGGCTGACCCGCCGGCTGCACCGCATCCAGAGCCGCCAGCTGGAGCCGATCGACATCACTCCGGCCCAGTTCCGGCTGTTGCGGACGGTCGCGAGCTACGAGGCGGCCCCCCGGATGGCGGATCTCGCCCGGCGCCTGGACGTTGTTCCGCGCGCGGTGACGACGCTGGTCGACGCCCTGGAGGCGAGTGGCCGCGTTCGCCGCGCACCGGATCCCGACAGCCGCCGGGTGGTCCGCGTCGAGATCACGGACGAGGGACGCGCCACGCTGCGGTCCCTGCGCAGCGCGCGCCGGGCCGCCGCGGAGGAGATCCTGGCCCCATTGACCGCCGATCAGCGCGAGGTCCTCGGCGGGCTGCTGTCCGCCCTGGTCGACGGCATGCCGGAACGCCACTGCTGAACACCGCGCCGAACCGCCGAACCGCCGAGGAGATGGCCGACATGCCGCTGCTGGAGCCCGACCCGGAAGCCCTGCGCCCCGGAACCGCACGGGAACCCGCCCCCGACCGGGTCACCGACCGCAGCGCGGGCGGCACCCCGGAGCCGCTGCGCGGCGAGCTGACGGCCCTGCTCGGCGCGGACAAGGTGCTCTGGAAGATCTCCGACCTCGTGCGGTACGCCTCCGACGCCAGCCCCTACCGCTTCCTCCCCCGGGTCGTGCTGGTCCCCGAGGACCTCGACGACGTCTCCGCGATCCTGTCGTACGCCCACGGCAAGGGCCGTGACGTGGTCTTCCGGGCCGCGGGTACGAGCCTCAACGGCCAGGCACAGGGCGAGGACATCCTGGTCGACGTACGCCGCCACTGGACCGGCGTCGAGGTGCTGGACGACGGGGCGCGGGCCCGGATCGGGCCGGGGACGACGGTGATGCGTGCCAACATCGCCCTCGCCCGGTACGGCAGGCTGCTGGGCCCCGATCCGGCCAGCGCCATCGCCTGCACCGTCGGCGGGGTCGTCGCCAACAACGCCTCGGGCATGACCGCGGGCACCACCCGCAACAGCTATCGGACGCTCGCCTCGCTCACCTTCGTCCTGCCGAGCGGCACCGTCGTCGACACCGCCGATCCGGCCGCCGACGAGGAGCTGGCCCGCGCCGAACCGGAGCTGTGCGCGGGGCTGATGGAGCTGAAGGCGGAGATCGTGGCGGACGAGGAGCTGACCGCCCGCATCCGCGCCAAGTACACGATCAAGAACACCAACGGCTACCGCCTGGACGCCTTCCTCGACGGGGCGACGCCGGTGGAGATCCTGCGGGGGCTGATGGTCGGCTCCGAGGGCACGTTCGGCTTCATCTCCGAGGTCGTCTTCGACACCCTGCCGCTCGACCGGCGGATCTCCAGCGCCCTGCTGTTCTTCCCCTCCCTCACCGCCGCCGCGGCCGCCGTGCCCCGGTTCAACGAGGCGGGGGCCATCGCCGTGGAGCTGATGGACGGCAACACCCTGCGCGCCTCCGTCAGCGTGCCGGGCGTTCCGGCGGACTGGGCGGCGCTGCCCCGGGAGACGACCGCGCTGCTGGTGGAGTTCCGGGCGGACGACGAGCCGGGCCAGGAGGCGTTCGAGCGGGTGGCCGACGCCGTCGTCGCCGGTCTGGACCTGGTCGTCCCGGCCGTGTCGGTGACCAACGCCTTCACCCGGGAGGCCGGGATGATCGCCGGGTACTGGAAGGCCCGCAAGGCGTTCGTCACGGCGGTCGGGGGGTCCCGGCCCTCGGGCACCACCCTGATCACGGAGGACTTCGCGGTGCCCCCCGCCAGGCTGGCGGAAGCCTGCGAGGCGCTGCTGGAGCTCCAGTCGCGCCACGGTTTCGACGCCGCCGTGGCCGGTCACGCCGCGCACGGCAATCTGCACTTCCTGCTCGCGTTCGACGCGGCGAAGCCGGCCGACGTCGAGCGGTACGACGCTTTCATGCAGGAGTTCTGCGCGCTGGTGGTGGACCGCTTCGACGGATCGCTCAAGGCGGAGCACGCCACCGGACGCAATATCGCGCCCTTCCTTGAGCGGGAGTGGGGGCCGCGCGCCACCGAGCTGATGTGGCGGACCAAGCAGGTCATCGATCCCGCCGGGGTGCTCGCTCCCCGCATCGTCCTGGACCGGGATCCGCGGGCCCACCTGCGGGGTCTGAAGACCATTCCGAAGGTGGAGGCGGTCGCCGACCCGTGCATCGAGTGCGGCTTCTGCGAACCGACCTGTCCCAGCGAGGATCTGACGACCACTCCGCGCCAGCGGATCGTGCTGCGCCGGGAGATGATGCGCCAGGTGGACGGTTCACCGGTCGAGGCCGGTCTGCTGGACGCCTATGGGTACGACGCCGTGGACACCTGCGCCGGGGACTCCACCTGCAAGCTCGCCTGTCCGGTCGGCATCGACACCGGGGCGATGATGAAGGGCTTCCGGCACCGCAGGCACACGCCGCGCGAGGAGCGGATCGCCGCGCTCACCGCGAAGAACTTCCGTGTGGTGGAGGCCTCGGCGCGGCTGGCAGTGGCGGTGGCCGACGCGGTCGGCGACCGGGTGGGCGACGGTCCGCTCGGGGCCGTGACGCGGCTCGCCCGCAAGGCCGTCCGCCCCGATCTCGTACCGGAGTGGCTGCCCCAGATCCCGGGGGCGGCGGCCCGACGGCTGCCGCGTACCGACCGGGTCGGGGCGAGCGCGGTCTACTACCCGGCCTGCGTCAACCGCATCTTCGCCGGGCCGGACGGCCTCCCCGGCCTCTCCCTGGCCGAGGCGGTGGTCGCCGTGTCCGGGCGGGCCGGGAAGCCGGTGTGGATTCCCGAGGACGTCGCGGGGACGTGCTGCGCGACGATCTGGCACTCCAAGGGGTACGACGCGGGCAACAGGATCATGGCGAACCGCATCGTGGAGGCCGCCTGGGGCTGGACGGCGGGCGGGACGCTGCCGCTGGTCGTGGACGCGTCCTCGTGCACGCTCGGGATCGCCGAGGAGGTGGTGCCCTACCTCAGCGAGGACAACCGGGCGCTGCACCGTGAACTGACCGTTGTGGACTCGCTGGTGTGGGCGGCCGACGAGCTGCTGCCGGAGCTGACGGTGTTCCGCACCGCCGGGTCGGCTGTCGTGCATCCGACCTGTTCGATGGAACACCTGGGTGACGTGGGGCAGTTGCGCGCGCTGGCCGAGGCATGCGCGGACGAGGTCGTGGTGCCGGACGACGCGGGGTGCTGCGCGTTCGCGGGCGACCGGGGGATGCTGCACAAGGAGTTGACCGATTCGGCGACGGCCAAGGAGGCGGCCGAGGTGGGCCTCCGCGACTACGACGCCTATCTGTCGGCGAACCGAATGTGCGAGATCGGCATGGAACGAGCCACCGGGCAGCCCTATCGCTCAGCGCTGATCGAGTTGGAGCACGCCACCCGGCCGACCCTCCGCTGAGTATCCGACGTCGGTCGCCAACACCCCTCCCGACGTGCACATGTGAGCGTTTCCGGGCCCCGATTGGTTGCACCAGTCGGGGCTTCGGCGTGCCGTGAAGAAAGTCCATGGTTTGAGGACGAGAGTCCAAATACTTCTCTTGCGCACCATCAGCCTCACCCTCCAGGGTCCTTACCGAGACCCGGTCCCCGCGCTCGTCATCCGTGCGGGGGCCGGACGCGCTCGCGCACCGTCTGAACCCCCAACCCCACCTGGAGGCTCGATGAACGACGACGCCCGGCCCGCACCGGAACCGCAGGACATGCCCCCGCACAGCGGCGCGGCCGACGAGGCGGCGCGGCAGGATCCCAGCCGCCGTTCGGTGCTGTGGACCACGGCGGGTGTGGCCGGCGCCGGACTCGGCCTCGGCGCACTGGGTACGGGGAACGCGTCGGCGGCCGAGGCGACCGCCCCGCAAGCCCTCTCCGCCGCGGAAGCGGCCGCCGCCGCTCCCGCCCGGCAGGGCCGCACCATGGCGGGCGTCCGCTTCGAGGGGCGCTCCACGATCCGGGTCGGCATCGTGGGTCTCGGCAACCGGGGCGGCAGCATGATCGACCTGTTCCTCGCCGTGCCGGGTGTCCAGGTGAAGGCGGTCTGCGACCCGGTCCGGGACAAGGCGGAGAAGGCCGCGGCCAAGGTGACGGCCGCCGGTCAGCCCGCACCCACCGTCTACGCCAAGGGTGAGGACGACTACGAGAACCTCTGCAAGCGCGGGGACCTCGACTTCGTCTATGTGGCGACGCCCTGGGAACTCCACTTCCCGATGGCGAAGGCGGCGATGCTGAACGGGAAGCACGTCGGCGTGGAGTGCCCGATCGCCATGCGGCTGGAAGAGCTCTGGCAGTTGGTGGACCTCTCGGAGCGCACGCGGCGGCACTGCATGCAGCTGGAGAACTGTTGCTACGGCAAGAACGAGATGCGGGTGCTGCGCATGGCGCACGCGGGTCTCTTCGGCGATCTGCTGCACGGGGCGGGCGCCTACAACCACGATCTGCGCGAGCTGATGTTCGACCCCGACTACTACGAGGGCCCCTGGCGCCGGCTGTGGCACACCCGGCTGCGCGGTGACCTCTACCCCAACCACGGGTTCGGGCCGGTCGCCAACTACATGGACGTCAACCGGGGCGACCGGGCCGTGAGCATCACAAGCATCGGCACCCCGGCCCTGTCCCTCGCCGAGTACCGGAAGGAGCACATGCCGGCCGGCGACCCCAGCTGGAAGGAGTCGTACATCGGGGCCGACCGGACGATCAGCCTCGTACAGACGGCCAAGGGCCGGGTGATCCGGCTGGAGCACGATGTGTCGAGCCCGCACCCGTACTCGCGGATCAACAGCCTCGGCGGTACGCGGGGCGTGTTCGAGGACTACCCGGAGCGCGTCTACCTGGAGCCCACGAACACGAACCACCAGTGGGACGACTTCAAGAAGTACGCCGAGTGGGACCACTGGCTCTGGAAGGAGCACGCGAACCCGCCCGGCGGGCACGGCGGCATGGACTACATGATGGTCTTCCGGCTCATGCAGTGCATGCGGCTCGGCCTGGTCCCCGACTTCGACGTGTACGACGCGGCGGTCTGGACGGCCCCCGTGCCGCTGAGCCATCTCTCCATCAAGGCCAAGGGCGCGCCGCTGCCGATCCCGGACTTCACCCGGGGCGAGTGGAAGAAGGCCCGGTCCGGCGTGGACTCCGAGAAGCCCGCGGAGTGACGTCCCCGGGGTCCCGGGCCGCGTGGGCCCGGGACCCCGCAGGGCTGCGGTGAGGGCCGGAAAACCGGTTGCCCCGGACCGGGACGAACAGGGAACCTTGCACGTCACCCCGTTCTTCGAGGTCCCGTCGGGATCTCCGTTTCACAAGCCCTGGGACGTCATGCAGATTCGCGACCTTCCGTATTCGGATCCCGGCGACCCCGATGTCCGTTCAGGCCCTCGGTTCCTCTACTGGCTCGGGCGCAACCAGCTCGCGGGCCAGCTGAAGGCCCTCTCCTGGGGGCTGCTGCACCAGCTGGGCATCGCCGGTCTCCCGGTCACCGTGGGACTCGCCGTCCAGGCCGTCATCGACCGCTCCGGGGGGCGGCTCGCCCTGGCCGGCGGCCTCATCGTCGCCCTCGGCGTCCTGATCGCCGTCGGCGACACCATGCTCCACCGGACCGCCGTGACCAACTGGATCACCGCCGCCGCCCGGGTCCAGCAGCTGCTCGCCCGTAAGACCGCCGAGCTGGGCTCGGCGCTGACACGGCGGGTCGCGGCCGGTGAGGTCGTCGCCGTCTCGACCGGCGACGTGGAGAAGATCGGCTGGTTCGTCGAGGCACTCTCCCGCTTCGCGGCCGCCGCCACCGCCCTCGTGCTGATCTGTGTGGGGCTGGCGTTCTACCTCCCGTCCCTCGGTCTGATGGTGGCGCTCGCGATGCCGGTGCTCGCCCTGGCCGTGCTGCCGTTGCTGCCGCGCGCCACCCGGCGCGCCGACGAGCAGCGCGAGAAGGCGGGCAAGGCCACCGAGCTGGCCTCGGACACGGTCGCCGGACTGCGCGTGCTGCGCGGTATCGGCGGCGAGGAGCTGTTCCTGGGCCGCTACCGCCGCGCCTCCCAGGAGGTCCGCCGGGCGGCGGTGCGCTCGGCCCGGATGTGGGCGCTGATCTCGGCGGTGCAGGTGCTGCTGCCCGGGATCCTGCTGATCTCCCTGGTCTGGTACGGGGCGACGCTGGCCCGGGACGGCCGCATCGACGTCGGCCAGCTGGTCACCGTGTACAGCGCGGCCACCCTGATGCTGTTCCCCCTGCGGCACTTCGAGGAGATCGCGATGGCGTACTCCTTCTCACGGCCGTCCGCCCAGCGTGCGGTGCGCGTGCTGTCGCTGCGCCGCAGTGCGCGGGAGGCCACCGTCGAGGGTGTGACGCCCTCCGGTGATCTGTACGACCCGTCGACCGGACTGATGGCCCCCCGGGGGCAGTTCACCGCCGTCGTCTGCGGCGACCCGGACGAGGCCGGCCGGCTGGCCGAACGGCTCGGCGGGCACGCGGAGACCGGCGAGGAGGACGGGGCTGCTTCGGCGGGGACTCCGTCGGTGCTGCTCGGCGCGGTCGCCCTGGACGAGATCCCGCTGGACGCGGCACGGGCCGCGGTGCTGGTCCAGGACAAGGACCCGGTGCTGCTGTCCGGCACGCTCCAGGAGCTGCTGGACATCCCGGCCTCGGGCCTGGTCACCGCCGAGGCGGCGTTGGAGGCGGCGCAGTGCGGTGATGTGCTGAGCGCCCTGGCACAGGCCTCCCCCGACAACGACGGGGACCCGATGCGGACCCGGATCACCGAGCGCGGCCGGTCCCTGTCCGGCGGTCAGCGCCAGCGCCTCGCGCTGGCCCGGTCGCTGGTCACCGACCCGGAGGCGCTGGTGCTGGACGAGCCGACCTCCGCGGTCGACTCGCACACCGAGGCGCGGGTCGCCGCCGGGATCGCGAAGCTGCGCCGGGGCCGTACGACGGTGGCGTTCGCCTCGTCCCCGCTGCTGCTCGACGCCGCCGACCGGGTGGTGCTCGTCCACGAGGGCACGGTGATCGCCGTGGGAACCCACCGCGACCTGCTGCGCACCGAACCCCGCTACCGGGCGGTCGTCACCCGGGAGACCGACGACGAGGCGGCCGCCACGAGCGCGCCGAACGGCGTCGGCGAAGTCCCCGCCATGAAGAGCATCCAGGAAATCGAGGAGAGGGCATGATCGGCGTCGCACCCCCGGCGTACGACCCCGCGGCCCCGGAGTCGGCGACGACGCTGCCCGTGGGCACGCCGACGACCGTGCGGAGTTACGTAGGGAGTCTGCTGCGCCGGCACCGCAGGGCGTTCGCCGTCCTGATCACGGTCAACGCGGTGGCGGTGATCGCCTCGATCACCGGGCCGTATCTGCTGGGCGGGCTGGTGGAGGACCTGTCCAATGGCGTCACCGACCTGCATCTGGAGCGCACCGCCGCGATCTTCGCGGTCGCGCTGGTCATCCAGACCCTGTTCACCCGCAGCATGCGGCTGCGCGGGGCGATGCTGGGCGAGGAGATGCTCGCCGATCTGCGTGAGGACTTCCTCGTACGGTCCGTCGGGCTGCCGCCCGGGGTCCTGGAGCGGGCCGGGACGGGCGATCTGCTGTCCCGGATCACCACGGACATCGACCGGCTGGCGAACGCGATGCGCGAGGCCGTGCCGCAGCTGGCGATCGGAGTCGTCTGGGCCGGTCTGCTGATCGGCGCGATGGCGGTGACCGCTCCCCCGCTGGCGCTGGCCGTGCTGGTCGCGCTGCCGGTGCTGATCGTGGGTTGCCGCTGGTACTTCCGCCGCGCCCCCTCGGCGTACCGCTCGGAGGCCGCCGGTTACGCGGCGGTCGCCGCGATGCTCGCGGAGACCGTCGACGCCGGGCGGACCGTGGAGGCGCACCGCCTCGGCGACCGCCGGGTGGCGCTGTCGGACCGGCGGATCACGGAGTGGACGGCCTGGGAGCGGTACACGCTGTTCCTGCGTTCGGTGCTGTTCCCCGTCATCAACGCGACGTACGTGACGATCCTGGGCGCGGTGCTGCTGCTCGGCGGCTGGTTCGTGCTGGAGGGCTGGATCACGGTCGGGCAGCTGACGACGGGAGCGCTGCTGTCCCAGATGATGGTCGACCCGATCGGTCTGATCCTGCGCTGGTACGACGAGCTCCAGGTGGCCCAGGTGTCGCTGGCCCGGCTCGTCGGCGTCCGGGAGATCGAGCCGGACGCGGGCGACGCCGGAGTCGGTCCGGACGGCCGGGACGTGCGGGCGGACGACGTCCGCTTCGGGTACCGGGAGGGCGTCGACGTGCTGCACAAGGTGTCGCTCGACGTGGCTCCGGGCACCCGGATCGCCCTGGTAGGCCCCTCCGGCGCGGGCAAGTCCACGCTGGGCCGGCTGCTGGCGGGGATCTACGCGCCGCGCACCGGTGAGGTGACGCTCGGCGGGGCGGAGCTGTCGCGGATGACGGCGGAGCGGGTCCGCGAGCATGTGGCCCTGGTCAACCAGGAGCACCACGTCTTCGTCGGCTCGCTCCGGGACAACCTCCTGCTGGCCCGCGACGGGGCGAAGGACGCGGAGCTGTGGGCGTCGCTGGCCGCGGTCGACGCGGACGGCTGGGCGAAGGCCCTGGAGGAGGGGCTGGACACCGAGGTCGGCTCGGGCGGGTTCGCGCTGACCCCGGCGCAGGCCCAGCAGATCGCGCTGGCCCGGCTTGTGCTGGCCGATCCGCACACGCTGGTGCTGGACGAGGCGACCTCGCTGCTGGATCCGCGGGCCGCCCGCCATCTGGAGCGTTCGCTGGCCCGGGTCCTGGAGGGCCGCACGGTGGTGGCGATCGCGCACCGGCTGCACACCGCGCACGACGCGGATGTGATCGCGGTCGTGGAGGACGGCCGGATCAGTGAGCTGGGCAGCCACGACGAGCTGGTGGCGGCGGACGGCGCGTACGCGTCCCTGTGGCGGTCCTGGCACGGGTGAGCCGCCCGGCGGACGGCCCGGGGATCACCGGGCCGTCCGCGTGCGGTCGGGCTGGAGGAGCTGGTCGACGGGCGCGTGGTCGTCGGTGAGGACCCGGGCGTTCCCGGTCCAGGTGGCGAGGTCGTCGCCGGTGCTGATCTTCCAGCCGACGTTCCGGGCGTCCAGGGCTTCCTGGATCGCGGGGGCGTCGACCGGCCGGCCGGAGGCGACCACCACCAGATTGCCGCCGATGGTGGACGCGGTCGGGTCCAGCCCGATGTCCGCGGGCTTCCCGAGGAGGGCGACGTGCTCGAAGGTCGCGGCGAGGGTGGCGACCTCGGCGCGGGCGAAGGCCAGCTCGCCGTGGTCGATGAGGTTGGCGACGTACAGGCCGTCCTCGTCGAGCGCCCGGCGGACGTCTCCCAGCGCCTGCGACGTCGTGAGGTGCCACGGCACACTGACGCCCCCGAAGGCGTCGCCCACGACCAGGTCGTGGCTGCCCGCCTCCAGCCTGCGCAGGCCAAGTCGGCCGTCCTCCACGCGTACGTCGATCCCGGTGGCGGTCGACGGCCCCAGGCCGAACCGGTCGCGGTCGATGCGCACGACTCCGCCGTCGATCTCGGAGACGGTGCTGCGCGTCCCGGGGCGTGAGGCCGCGAGGTAGCGGGGGAAGGTGAGGCCGCCGCCCCCGATGTGGTGGGCGGTCAGCGGCTCGCCCCGGGGGAAGGCGGTGTCGGCCACCGACGCGATGGCGCGCACGTACGCGAACTTCAGGTGCGTCGGGTCCTCGACGTCGACGTAGGAGTGGCTCAGGCCGTCGAGGACGAGGGTGCGGCCGCTGTCCCGGTCGGGGTCCGTGACGACCTGTGCGCAGTGGTACCGGGTCTCCGCGTCACAGCCGCCGGGGGCGAACGCGGTGGCGAGGGAGCCCACGACGACGGTGGCGAGCGCGACGGCCGCGGCGCGCCGCCAGCGGCGGGCCCGCCATCCGACGAGTGCGGCGCCGAGCACGAGCAGCGTGCCGAGGCCGATCAGGATGGAGCTGACGGGCAGTCGCGAGACCAGGACGAATCCGGTGAGGACGGTGCCGACGATGGCGCCGAAGGTGCCCACGCCCGACAGCCGCCCGACGACCGTTCCCGTCTCGGCGAGGCTGGTGAGCCGCAGCTTCGTCACGAACGGGGTCACCGCGGAGAGCAGTGCGCCGGGCACCAGGAGGGTCGCCGACGCGACCAGCAGGAGCAGCGCCGGCGACCACTGGGCGGTGGTACGCATCAGGAGCGGGGTGAGCGCGACGACCACGCCCGACACCCCGAGCGCCGGGGCGATGAGCCGGAGCGGGTCGACCTGGTCGGCGACGCGCCCGCCCAGCCAGGAGCCCAGCGCGATGGCGGTGAGCGCGATGCCGATCACCATCGTGCTGGTTTCCAGGGTGAGGCCGAGGTACGGGGCCAGCAGCCGCAGGGCGACGATCTCGACCACCAGGACCGCGGCCGATGATCCGAACACGAGGACCGCGGCGGCGCGGGGGCCCAGGCCACGATCGCGGGGCGGGGCGTCCGCCGAAGGGGAGTCGTCGGCCACGGGAGAGGGGGGCGAGGTGGTCACCGCAGCATCCTCGCACGGGGCCGGCTGCCGAACTCCCCACGCTCCGGGGGGAGGAGGGGGCGGTGGTACGCGCCCCTCGGTCCATCTGCCGCGGGTGCTGTGGGCCGCTCCACCCCTGTGGCGGGCCCCCGTTCACCCCTGCCAGGAGGCGGTCGGCGGAGCATCCGGTGAGGATGAGGGGTGAATCACCCGGTAAACGGGGCAGGCGAGCGCAGAACCACGCAAGCCCGAGAAGGGACGCAGACCGTGGCACCACCCAGGATTCTCGTCGTCGGCGCCGGCTTCGCAGGCGTCGAGTGCGTACGCCGCCTGGAGCGCAGGCTCGCTCCGGGAGAGGCCCAGATCACGCTCGTCACACCGTTCTCCTACCAGCTGTATCTGCCACTGCTCCCCCAGGTGGCCTCCGGGGTGCTCACACCGCAGTCCGTCGCGGTGTCGCTGCGCCGCAGCCGCCGCCACCGGACCCGGATCGTGCCGGGTGGGGCGATCGGCGTGGACACGCAGGCGAAGGTCTGTGTGATCCGGAAGATCACGGACGAGATCGTCAACGAGCCGTACGACTACATCGTGCTGGCGGCGGGCAGCGTCACCCGGACCTTCGACATCCCGGGGCTGCTGGACAACGCCCGAGGGATGAAGACGCTGGCCGAGGCCGCGTACGTCCGGGACCACGTCATCGCCCAGCTGGATCTGGCGGACGCCAGTCATGACGAGGCGGAGCGGGCTTCCCGACTCCAGTTCGTGGTGGTCGGCGGCGGTTACGCGGGCACCGAGACGGCCGCCTGCCTCCAGCGTCTGACCACCAGCGCGGTCCGGCACTATCCGCGGCTGGACGCGCGGCTGATCAAGTGGCATCTGATCGACATCGCGCCCAAGCTGATGCCGGAGCTGGGCGACAAGCTGGGGCAGGCCGCCCTGGAGGTGCTCCGCAAGCGGAACATCGAGGTGTCGCTCGGGGTCTCGATCGCCAAGGCGGGACCGGAGGAGGTCACGTTCACCGACGGCCGGGTGCTGCCCTGCCGGACCCTGATCTGGACCGCCGGAGTGGCCGCCAGCCCGCTGATCGCCACGCTCGGCGCGGAGACCGTACGCGGTCGGCTCGCGGTGACCCCGCAGCTGAATCTGCCGGGCTCGGACGGGGTGTTCTCGCTCGGCGACGCGGCCGCGGTGCCGGACCTGGCGAAGGGCGACGGGGCGGTCTGCCCGCCGACGGCCCAGCACGCGATGCGCCAGGGCAAGGTGCTGGCGGACAATCTGATCGCCTCGCTGCGCCATCAGCCGCTCCGGGACTACGTGCACAAGGATCTGGGGCTCGTCGTGGACCTCGGCGGCAAGGACGCCGTGTCCAAGCCGCTGGGCATCGAGCTGCGTGGGCTGCCCGCGCAGGCGGTGGCGCGCGGCTATCACTGGTCGGCGCTGCGGACGAACGTCGCCAAGACCCGGGTGATGACGAACTGGATGCTGAACGCGGTCGCCGGTGACGACTTCGTACGGACCGGGTTCCAGTCCCGCAAGCCGGCGACGCTGCGGGACTTCGAGTACACGGACGCCTATCTGACGCCGGAGCAGATCAAGGAGCACACGGCGGCGACGGTCATCAAGCACTGAGCGGCCGGTCTCCGTGTGAGCGCGTCCCGGGTTCCCCGGGGCGCGCTCACGGCTGCCGGGACAGGACCGTCTCCACGGTGTCCGCCTCCTGTGCGGTCTTGTCCTCCCGGTAGCGCAGGACGCGGGCGAACCGGAGGGTGACCCCGGCGGGGTAGCGGGTGGAGCGCTGGAGTCCGTCGTAGGCGATCTCCACAACGAGTTCCGGGCGTACGGTGACGACATGGCCGTCGTCGTCGGTCGCCAGCTCCCCCAGCCGCTCGGTCTGCCAGTCCAGCAGGGCGTCCGTGAGCCCCTTGAAGGTCTTGCCGAGCATCGCGAACGTACCGTCGGGCCGGCGGGCGCCCAGGTGCAGGTTGGAGAGCTTGCCGGTGCGCCGGCCGCTGCCCCGCTCGACGGCCAGGACCACCAGGTCCAGGGTGTGCACCGGCTTCACCTTCAGCCAGGACGCGCCCCGGCGGCCCGCGCTGTAGACGGCGGCCAGGTCCTTGACGACGACTCCCTCGTGACCGCGCTCCAGGGTGTCGGCGAGGAACGCGTCGGCCGCCGCGCGGGCCTCGGGGCCGTCCGGATCGGTGACGAGGGTGCGCCGGACCCGCAGGCTCTCGGGGAGCAGCCGGGCCAGAGCCGCGTGGCGGTCGGCGAAGGGCCGGTCGAGCAGGTCCTCGTCACCCACGAGAAGGGCGTCGAAGAAGACGGGGACGACGGGCACGTGCGCAGCGGCTCCGGCGACGTCCCGCCGTGAGCCCACCCGGGAGGCGGTCTCCTGGAACGGCCGGGGCCTGCCGTCCTCCCCCAGGGCGATCAGCTCGCCGTCGAGGACGAAGCGGCGCGCGTCGAGCGCGGCGACGGCGGTGACCAGTTCGGGCAGCCGGTCGGTGATGTCGTCGAGGGTCCGGGTGTAGGCGCGGATCCGGTCGCCGTCCCTGTGGACCTGCACCCGGATTCCGTCGAGCTTCTCCTCGACCGCGCACGGGCCCAGCTCGTGGAGGGCCTCGCCCACCGAGGCGGCGCTGCGCGCGAGCATCGGCTGGACGGGCCGCCCGACGGTGAGGCGGAAGCCGGCGAGCGCTCCGGGTCCGTCGGCGAGGAGGACCTTGGCGACCTCCTGGAGGGACCCGGCGAGCATCACGGCGCGCCGGACGTCGGCAGGCGGTGCTCCGGCGGCGTGGGCCAGGGCGTCGGCGGCGACGGCGTCCAGGGCCCCCTGGCGTACCTCGCCGGTGAGCAGGGCCCGCAGGAAGCGCTGCTCGTCGGCGGTGGCGGCGGCGAACAGGGCGCGCAGGCGCTCGCGGCGCAGGGCCTGGGATCCCGGCCCCGAGGTGGCGGCGAGGGCGGTCAGCTCGGCGTCGACGCCGGTGACGGTGAGGGTGGGCTCGGAGGCCGGTTCCACCGGGTCCCCCAGGCTCCGCCAGCCGACGCCGATGCGGCCCTGGGGCAGCCGTCCGGCGAGGTACGGGATGACGACGGGGACGTCCTCGGGTCCGGCGTCCCGGAAGAGGCCGGAGAGGAGCGCCGTCTTGCGGGACCGGGCGGAGGTGGCGGCGACCTCCAGGGACACCTGGGCGAGCTCGGCGAGCAGCATGGTGCCATCGTGCTACGGGGCGGAGCGCGTCGCCCACCCGCGCGAGCGGCGACCGGTCATATGAAGTTGAGGGCGGCCGCCCCGCCCACTCCCCCGAGCACCATGAACGCGGGCATCAGCACCTTGATCTCCACCCAGCTGCCGGCCCGGAACCGCATGAACTTCGGAGGGCCGAGCGGGTACCAGCGCTTTCCGGCGATCGGGAGCGGCCAGAGGATCGGGCACCCCGAGACGGTCAGCGCGTCCCCGATGTCGTGGACCAGGGCGCCGAGCACGATGGGCAGGCCGAGCCACATGTACTCCTGGCCGGGGGCGTCGAAGAGCCAGCCGGCCCCGTTGCCCGGCTGGTCCAGGACGCCGGCGAGGATCCAGGCGCTGGTGGCGCCGAGCAGCCAGACGAGGACGTCGCTGGAGACCCGGGCGGCCCGCCAGAGCAGGCCCTCGACGGCGAGCACCAGGTGGACGAAGAGGATCGCGAGGACCGCCCAGCGCCCGCCGGTGATCGCGGCGAAGGAGCAGCCGGCGCCCATCAGGACGGCGAAGAACCAGGTGTGGGTGAGGGTGCGGTGGCCGCCGGTGCGGCGGGGGTCGGACTTGCTCTTGGTGGCCTTGTAGACGGCGTACGAGAGCTTGTCGGCTATCTCGCAGAGCCCCTTGGAGAGCGGGCCGAAAGCGCGCGAGATGGTCGCGGACTTGTGGTCGAGGTCGGGGGCGAGCGCGGCTCCCGCACAGATCAGCGCCCCGACGACGAGGACGGGCCAGGGCATCGTGTGGCCTGCGGCGGCGGCCGCCGCGCCCACCCCCAGCCAGGCCGCTGCCCCTGACAGAGAGTGTGCCGGTCCCATCATGGTCTTTTCCCGCCCCAAGCGCTTCGTACGCCCATCACCGGTACGGCGCGGGCAGGTTGAGACCGCAGCGTATCGTCCGTGATCTTCGTGCCGTCCGCCGGTTCCCTCATCCGGGCCGAAGACAGGCAAGATGGGGGCGTGACCCTCATCGACCAGCTGCCTAAGACACCCGACCCGGACGCCCTCTTCGAGGCCTTCTCGTCATGGACCGAGACCCAGGGCATCACCCTTTATCCGGCTCAGGAGGAGGCGCTGATCGAGGTGGTCTCCGGGGCGAACGTGATCCTTTCCACCCCGACCGGCTCCGGGAAGAGCCTGGTGGCGGCGGCCGCGCACTTCACGGCGCTGGCGCAGGACAAGGTCACCTTCTACACGGCGCCGATCAAGGCGCTGGTGTCGGAGAAGTTCTTCGACCTGTGCAAGCTCTTCGGCACCGAGAACGTCGGCATGCTCACCGGCGACGCCTCGGTCAACGCGGACGCCCCGGTGATCTGCTGTACGGCAGAGGTGCTGGCCTCCATCGCGCTGCGCGACGGCAAGTACGCCGACATCGGCCAGGTCGTGATGGACGAGTTCCACTTCTACGCCGAGCCGGACCGGGGCTGGGCGTGGCAGATCCCGCTGCTGGAGCTTCCGCAGGCCCAGTTCGTGCTGATGTCGGCGACGCTCGGCGACGTCGCGATGTTCGAGAAGGACCTGACCCGGCGTACCGGCCGGCCCACCTCCGTGGTGCGCTCCGCGACCCGTCCGGTGCCGCTCAGCTACGAATACCGCTTCACGCCGATCACCGAGACGCTGACCGAGCTGCTGGACACCCGGCAGTCGCCGGTCTACATCGTGCACTTCACGCAGGCGGCGGCCGTCGAGCGGGCGCAGTCGCTGATGAGCATCAACATGTGCACGAAGGAGGAGAAGGAGAAGATCGCCGACATGATCGGCGGCTTCCGCTTCACCACCAAGTTCGGCCAGAACCTCTCCCGTTACGTACGCCACGGCATCGGGGTGCACCACGCGGGGATGCTGCCCAAGTACCGCCGCCTGGTGGAGAAGCTGGCCCAGGCGGGTCTGCTGAAGGTGATCTGCGGGACGGACACGCTCGGCGTCGGCGTCAACGTGCCCATCCGCACGGTGCTGTTCACGGCGCTCACCAAGTACGACGGCACCCGGGTGCGGACCCTGCGCGCGCGGGAGTTCCACCAGATCGCGGGCCGGGCCGGGCGGGCCGGTTTCGACACGGCCGGCTTCGTCGTGGCGCAGGCCCCCGAGCACGTCATCGAGAACGAGAAGAACGTCAAGAAGGCGGGCGACGACCCGAAGAAGAAGCGCAAGGTGGTGCGCAAGAAGGCCCCGGAGGGCTTCGTCGCCTGGTCGGAGACCACCTTCGACAAGCTGATCACCTCCGATCCCGAGCCGCTGAGCTCCCGCTTCCGGGTCACCCACACCATGCTGCTCGCGGTCATCGCCCGGCCGGGCAACGCGTTCGAGGCGATGCGGCATCTGCTGGAGGACAACCACGAGCCGCGCCGGGCGCAGCTGCGGCACATCCGGCGGGCCATCGCCATCTACCGCTCGCTGCTGGACGGCGGGGTGGTGGAGCGGTTGGAGACGCCGGACGCCGAGGGCCGGATCGTCCGTCTGACGGTCGATCTCCAGCAGGACTTCGCGCTGAACCAGCCGCTCTCCACGTTCGCGCTGGCCGCGTTCGACCTGCTGGACGCCGAATCCCCCTCGTACGCGCTGGACATGGTCTCGGTCGTCGAGTCGACGCTGGACGATCCCCGGCAGATCCTGGCCGCCCAGCAGAACAAGGCGCGCGGCGAGGCCGTGGGGCAGATGAAGGCGGACGGGGTCGAGTACGAGGAGCGGATGGAGCGGCTCCAGGAGGTCACGTACCCGAAGCCGCTGAGCGAGCTGCTGTGGCACGCCTACGACGTGTACCGCACGAGCCACCCGTGGGTGAACGACCACCCGGTGTCGCCGAAGTCGGTGATCCGGGACATGTACGAACGCGCCATGACCTTCACGGAGTTCACCTCGCACTACGAGCTGGCCCGGACCGAGGGCATCGTGCTGCGGTATCTGGCGAGCGCGTACAAGGCGCTGGAGCACACGATCCCGGACGACGTGAAGTCGGAGGACCTCCAGGACCTGATCTCCTGGCTCGGCGAGATGGTCCGTCAGGTGGACTCCAGCCTGCTGGACGAGTGGGAGCAGTTGGCCAACCCCGAGGTGGAGACCGCCGAGCAGGCGCAGGAGAAGGCGGACGAGGTCAAGCCGGTCACGGCCAACACCCGCGCCTTCCGGGTGCTGGTGCGCAACGCGATGTTCCGCCGGGTGGAGCTGGCCGCGCTGGACCGGGTCCGGGACCTGGGCGAGCTGGACGGCGACGCCGGGTGGGACGAGGACGCCTGGGGCGAGGCGATGGACGCGTACTGGGACGCGCACGAGGAGATCGGGACCGGTCCGGACGCGCGCGGTCCGAAGCTGCTGAAGATCGAGGAGGACCCGGCGCACGGACTGTGGCGGGTCTGGCAGGCGTTCGCCGACCCGGCGGACGATCACGACTGGGGCATCAAGGCCGAGGTGGATCTCGCGGCGTCCGACGAGGAGGGCCGGGCGGTCGTCCGGGTCACCGAGGTCGGCCAGCTGTGAGGAGCCCTCAGGCGAGCAAGCGGACACCGGAGTGGAGAGGTACGGCATGACGAACCCGGCCGAGCGCCTGGTCGATCTTCTCGACCTGGAGCGGATCGAGGTCAACATCTTCCGCGGCCGCAGCCCCGAGGAGTCCCTGCAACGGGTCTTCGGCGGGCAGGTGGCGGGCCAGGCACTGGTGGCGGCGGGCCGGACCACCGACGGGGACCGGCCGGTGCACTCGCTGCACGCCTATTTCCTGCGGCCGGGCCGTCCCGGAGTGCCGATCGTGTACCAGGTGGAGCGGGTGCGGGACGGCCGGTCGTTCACCACCCGGCGGGTGACGGCGGTCCAGGAGGGCCGGACGATCTTCAACCTGACGGCGTCGTTCCACCGCCCCGAGGAGGCGGGCTTCGAGCACCAGCTGCCGCCGGCCCGGATCGTCCCGGACCCGGAGGAGCTGCCGACGGTGGCCGAGGAGGTGCGCGAGCACCTGGGCGTGCTGCCGGAGGCGCTGGAGCGGATGGCCCGGCGGCAGCCCTTCGACATCCGTTACGTCGACCGGCTGCGCTGGACGAAGGACGAGATCAAGGACGCGGATCCGCGGAGCGCGGTGTGGATGCGGGCGGTGGGCCCGCTGGGCGACGACCCGCTGGTGCACACCTGCGCGCTGACGTACGCGAGCGACATGACGCTGCTGGACGCGGTCCGCATCCCGGTGGAGCCGCTGTGGGGTCCGCGCGGCTTCGACATGGCCTCGCTGGACCACGCGATGTGGTTCCACCGGCCGTTCCGGGCGGACGAGTGGTTCCTGTACGACCAGGAGTCGCCGATCGCCACGGGCGGCCGGGGGCTGGCGCGGGGCCGGATCTACGACCGTTCGGGTCAGCTGCTGGTGTCGGTGGTGCAGGAGGGGCTGTTCCGGCGGCTGACGAGCGACTAGAGCCCCCCTTCTGACTACAGCCCCCCCTTCTTACGTGCCGGGCAGCGGGTCCTGGTCGACCTCGTGGCGGCGGGTGCGGATGTCCGGCGGCGCCGGGTGCAGCTTGGCGTCGCAGGACGGTCCGAGGCCGGCCCGGCGCGAGTCGGTCCCGGTGAGGGGCCGGCCGCAGAGGCGGCAGCGGACGAGACGGCGGCCCCGGTGCTGCTCGCCCTCGGCGGCGGGGCCCCGGGCGACGGCTCCGGCGGCACCGGGCAGCGGTTCGGGAAGGGCGTCGGGAATCTCCACACGCCGATCCTGCCAGTACGGCACCGCGGCCTGTGCCCGGTTTGCCGAACGGGGGCGGGGCCGTGTTACTGGAGTGAGCCCCCGGGGCCACCGGCCGGGTGGCGCGCCGTGCGACGGGGCCGGGAGCCGCGGAGGTACCGGGATGGACATGATCCACATCCGCGCGGTGAGCCCGCCGGACCTGACCGACGAGGTCGTCGGCCTGCTCTCGGGCGACCCCTGCGTGCTCAATCTCATCGTCCAGCGCGACGCCGCGCGCCGTCCCGACGGCGACTCCATCGCCTGCGACGTGCTGACGGGGGCGGCGAACGACGTGCTGCACCGCTTGCGCGCCGTCCGGCTGGACCAGCGTGGGTCCCTCGTCATCGAGCCGGTCGACATGGCCTTCTCCGGCGCCGCCACCGAAGGGGGACAGCGCGAGCTGGGGCCGCTGAGCCGGGCTCCGGTCTGGGAGCAGGTCGAGGCGCGCATCAGATCCGGCGGGCGGTACCCGCCGAGCTTCTTTCTCTATCTGGTCGTCGCCGGGCTGATCGGTTCGGTCGGCATCGTCACCAACTCGCAGATCCTGATCGTGGCGGCGATGGTCGTCGGGCCGGAGTACGGCGCCATCGTCAGCGTGGCGCTGGGGATCGACCGGGGCCATCGGGCCATGGTGCGCAGCGGGCTGACCGCCATGGGGACCGGCTTCCTCCTCACCATCGTCGCCACGTTCCTCTTCGCCCTCCTCATCCGCGGTTTCGGGATGCAGTCGGAGGCCTTCGACCGGGGGTTGCGCCCCGTCTCCAACCTCATCAACACGCCGAACTTCTTCTCGGTCGCCGTCGCGACCCTGGCCGGGATCGTCGGGATCGTGTCGCTCACCGAGGCCAGGACCAGCGCCCTGCTCGGCGTGTTCATCTCCGTCACGACGATCCCGGCCGCGGCGGACATCGCCGTCTCCACGGCGTTCACCAGCTGGTCCGACGTGCGGGGCTCGACCATCCAGCTCGTGGTCAACATCCTGGTCCTGATCGTGGTGGGCGCGGCCACGCTCAAGGCCCAGCGGGCGATCTGGCAACGGGTCGGACTCCGGCGTGACCGTGACCGCCGGCTCGCCGAAGAGGCCTGACGGACTACCGAAGAGATCTGACGAGCTCCGCGAGGATCACCTCATGGACCGGGAGGCCGCGGCGCCGCCGGGCCCCGGGGAGTGGGACGTCAGACCGCAACGCTGTTTCCGGGGCGGACCCGTCTTCCCCGCGATGTTCGTGGGCGCGGTGGGGGGCATCGCGCTGTCCCACCTGCCGGGTCTGGATCTCACCGCGGGGTTCGCGAGACCGGGTGACCTCACGCGCGCCCGGTGTCGGGCGGCGCATCCGGGTAGGGGGTGGACGGCATCGTGGGAAATGATGTCGCCGGGGTGGAGCACCCGTGCACCCTGGAAGACAGAGCCTCCGCCGCGGGCCGTACGGTTTCTTGCGACCCCTGCCCTGTGAAAGGACCCCCGCGCATGACCGAGATCGTCCACGTGTCCGCCCCCGAGCTGGTCACGTACGCCGACGACCTGGCCGGCCTCCTGGCCGAGACTGTCGACGAGGGGTCCTCGGTGGGCTTCCTCGCCCCGTTGGACCGGGAGACGGCCGCCGCCTGGTGGCGTGAGCGGGCCGCCGACGTGGAGGCGGGGCGGATCGGCATCTGGATCGCCCGCGAGGGCGGGCGGGTCTCGGGGACGATCGCCCTGGTCCGTGCGCCGCTGCCGAACGCCCGGCACCGCGCGGAGGTCGCCAAGCTGATGGTCCGGCCCGCCGCGCGCGGCCAGGGGCTCGGCGGGGCGCTGCTGGCCGCGGTCGAGGCGTACGCGGCGACCGAGGGCATCACGCTGCTGATCCTGGACACCGAGAGCGGCAGTCTGGCCGAGCAGGTCTACTGCAAGGCGGGCTGGACGAAGGTCGGGAGCGTACCGGGATACGCGGCGGATCCGGCGGGCAGCCTCAAGCCGACCACTTTCTATTACAAGGAGCTCGCCGCTACGTGAGCGGCGGGCGGCACCATGGGCACCACCACGCAACGATCAGGGAGAGTTTCATGACGCTGCACGACATTCCGCTGCGCACCCTCGCGGGCGAGCCGACCACGCTGGGCGCGTACAGCGGCCGGGCCGTCCTCTTGGTGAACGTGGCCTCCAAGTGCGGGCTCACCCCGCAGTACGAGGGCCTGGAGCGGTTGCAGCAGAACTACGGGGACCGGGGCCTGACCGTGCTCGGTGTCCCGTGCAACCAGTTCGCCGGGCAGGAGCCGGGCAGCGCGGAGGAGATCCAGAGCTTCTGCTCGACGACGTACGGGGTCACCTTCCCGCTGCTGGAGAAGATCGACGTCAACGGCGCGGACCGGCATCCGCTGTACGTGGAGCTGACGAAGCTGGCCGACGCGGACGGGAAGGCCGGGGACGTCCAGTGGAACTTCGAGAAGTTCCTCATCTCGCCGGCCGGTGAGCCCGTCGCCCGGCTCCGGCCGCGCTCCGAGCCCGAGGCCACGGAGGTCGTGGCGGCGATCGAGGCGCAGCTGCCCGGCTGAGTATGCCGGGAGGGGGCGGTCCGGTTCGCGTGTCCCGGACCGCCCCCTTCCTCTCGCCGTCAGCGGATCGGCATGCCCGACAGGGTGCGGGCGATCACCAGGCGCTGGATCTCGCTGGTGCCCTCGAAGATGGTGTAGATGGCCGCGTCGCGGTGCATGCGCTCGACCGGGTACTCGCGGGTGTAGCCGTTGCCGGCGAGGATCTGGATCGCCTGCGCGGTGACGTCCCGGGCGGTCTCGCTCGCGTACAGCTTCGACATGGAGCCCTCGGCCGAGGTGAACGGCTTTCCGGTGGTGGCCATCCAGGAGGCGCGCCAGACCAGCAGCCGGGCGGCGTCGATCCGGGTGCGCATGTCGGCGAGCTGGAAGGCGATGCCCTGGTTGTCGATGATCGGGCGGCCGAACTGGCTGCGGGTCTTCGCGTAGTCGAGGGCGACCTCGTAGGCGGCGCGGGCGGTGCCCACGGCCATCGCGCCGACGGCCGGGCGGGACGCCTCGAAGGTGGCCATCGCCGCGTTCTTGACGCGCTCGCCGCCGGACTTGGCGCGCTCCCGGGCGCGGGCGAGGCGCTCGTCGAGCTTCTCCTTGCCGCCGAGCAGGCAGTGTCCGGGGACGCGGACGTCCTCCAGGACCACCTCTGCGGTGTGCGAGGCGCGGATGCCGTGCTTCTTGAACTTCTGGCCCTGGGAGAGGCCGGGGGTGTTCGGCGGCACGATGAAGGAGGCGTGGCCCTTGGAGCCGATGTCGGGGTCGACGACGGCGACGACCACATGCACGTTGGCTATGCCGCCGTTGGTCGCCCAGGTCTTGGTGCCGTCGAGGACCCACTCGTCCTTGGCCTCGTCGTAGACGGCCCGCGTGCGCATCGCGGCGACGTCCGATCCGGCGTCGGGCTCGGACGAGCAGAAGGCGGCGACCTTCACGTCGTCGGCGTCGCCGTACATCTGCGGGATCCAGGTGCCGATCTGCTCCTCGGTGCCGTTGGCGAGGACGCCGACGGCCGCCAGGCCCGTACCGACGATCGACAGGGCGATGCCCGCGTCGCCCCAGAAGAGCTCTTCCATGGCCATGGGGATGCCGAGACCCGTAGGGTCGAAGAACTGCTGGGCGTAGAAGTCCAGGGAGTAGATGCCGACCTTGGCCGCTTCCTGGATGACGGGCCAGGGCGTTTCCTCACGCTCGTCCCACTCCGAGGCGGCGGGGCGGATGACATCCGCCGCGAAGCCGTGGAGCCACTCCTTGACCTGCTTCTGGTCGTCGTTGAGCTCAAGCGTGAACTCGGCCATGTTTCCCCTCCAGGCACTGCGGCGAAAACCATGTGTTACTTGCGGTAACCACAGTCTGTTACCGACAAGTAGGTACTGTCAACCGCCACGGAGCCGATCAGGCGCCCGCCTTGCGGAGTGTTACGTTGCGCGGGCGTGCAGAGGCGATGCGACGGCATCGCGTGGCCAGGGGTGGGAGAAGAGACGACATGGAGACCGCACGAAGCGCCGAGCGACAGCGGACCGCGGCCGAGCGCCGTCGCCGCGAGTTGCTGGAAGCGGCGGACCGGGTGGTGCTCAGGGACGGACCGCAGGCCTCGATGAACGCCATCGCCGCCGAGGCCGGGATCACCAAACCCATCCTCTACCGCCACTTCGGGGACAAGGGCGGCCTCTACCGCGCCCTCGCCAAGCGCCACACCGACGCGCTGCTCAGCGCCCTGCGGGCCGCCCTGGACGCGCCCGCCGACCGGCGTGAGCGGGTGGAGTCGACGCTCGACACCTATCTCGCCGCGATCGAGGCCCGCCCCCAGGTCTACCGCTTCCTGATGCATCCTGCTGACGGTGCTGCCGCCGACACAGCCCCCTCCCCCGAGCAGGGCTTCGACGTCGGCCGGCACTCCGCCCCGCTGCTGCGCCGTCTCGGCGAGGAGCTGGGCCAGGTGATCGCCGAGCGCGTCGACCTGGGACCGGACAGCGAGCAGATGGCCCGCATCTGGGGGCACGGGATCGTCGGCATGATGCACGCGGCGGGCGACTGGTGGCTCGGCGACCGGCCCTGCTCCCGCGAACGGCTGGTGAGCAGCCTCGCCGATCTGCTGTGGGGCAGGCTCGCGGAGGCGGGCGACCTCCAGGGCGGCCCGGGGTTCTGACCCGCTCCGGATGCCGGGCTCCGACCCGCTCCGGATGCCGGGCTCCGACCCGCTCCGGATGCCGGGCTCCGACCCGCTCCGGACGCCGGGCTCCGACCCGCTCCGGATGCCGGGCCCGGGAGCCCGTCGTGCTCAGTCCCCGCGCGCCCAGGGTGCGCGCCGCGCCGCGCGCAGCGCCCGGGTGCGCCGCAGCCCGGTCAGCCGGTCGGTGTAGACCGTGCCCTCCAGGTGGTCGCACTCGTGCTGGAGGCAGCGGGCGAACCATCCCGTCCCGGCGATCCGGACCGGCTCGCCGGTCATCGTGAGGCCCTCGACGACCGCGTGGTCGAAGCGATCCGTGCCCGCTTCCAGACCGGGAAGTGACAGACAGCCCTCCGGTCCGCGTACGGTGAGTCCGTCCGCCTCGACCAGTTCGGGATTGACCACGTGTCCCAGATGGCGGACATCGTCGTCGTCCGGGCAGTCGTAGACGAACACCTTGAGCGGGACGCCGACCTGGTTGGCGGCGAGCCCGACACCCTGCGCGGCGTACATCGTCGCGAACATGTCCTCGACCAGCCGCGCCAGCGACGGGCCGAAGTCCGTGACGTCCTCGCAGGCGCGGTGGAGCAACGGGTCGCCGAGCAGACTCATCTCACGGACGAGTCCGGAACTGCCGGGGATCGGGCGGTTTCGCATGGCGGCAAGCGTACGTTCCACCGGGGCCGGGCAGTTCCCGTGGTGCCGCGGTGCGGTCGCCGCGCCGGACATCGATAGGCTGGGCGCGGACCGATGCAAGGAGGATCTAGGACGATGGCAGGCAACACGGAGCCGTTGTCGCCGCGGGCCAAACTGGCCGTGACGGCGGGCAAGGCCGCGGCGGCGGTGTCACGCGCCGCGGGGCGGGGCAGCGGATCGGTGATCGGCGGCCGGGTGGCGCTCAAACTCGACCCCGACCTGCTGGGGCGGCTGGCGCAGCACCTGGACGTGATCCTCGTGTCGGCGACGAACGGCAAGACGACCACCACGCGGCTGATCGCCGAGGCGCTGCGGGCCGCCGGGCCCGTCGTGTCGAACGCGCTCGGCGCGAACATGCCCGCGGGCATCACCTCGGCGCTGGCCGGCGGCTCGGACGCGAAGTTCGGCGTGATCGAGGTCGACGAGAAGTATCTGGCGGGTGTCGCGCGCGACACCACACCCAAGGCGATCGCGCTGCTCAACCTCTCGCGGGACCAGCTGGACCGCGCGGCGGAGACCCGGATGATGGCCGAGCACTGGCGCGAGGGCCTCTCCGGCTCGAAGGCCGTGGTCATCGCGAACGCGGACGACCCGCTGGTCGTCTGGGCGGCCTCCTCCTCGCCCAATGTGGTGTGGGTGGCGGCCGGCCAGGCGTGGAAGGACGACGCCTGGTCCTGCCCGTCCTGCGGCGGTGTGATGCAGCGCCCGGGCGACGACTGGTTCTGCGGGCAGTGCGGCTTCCGCCGCCCCGCCCCGAGCTGGGCGCTGAACGGCGACTACGTCCTGGACCCGCACGGTTCGGCGTGGCCGATCCACCTCCAGCTGCCGGGCCGGGCGAACAAGGCGAACGCCACCAGTTCCGCCGCCGTCGCCGCCGTCTTCGGCGTGCCGCCGCAGGTCGCGCTGGAGCGGATGTACCAGGTACAGGCGGTGGCCGGCCGCTATGACGTCGTCACCTTCCAGAACCGTGAGCTGCGTCTGCTGCTGGCGAAGAACCCGGCCGGCTGGCTGGAGACCTTCTCGCTGATCGATCCGCCGCCGACGCCGGTGATCCTCTCGGTGAACGCGCGCGGCGCGGACGGCACGGACACCTCCTGGCTGTGGGACGTGGACTACACGCAGCTGGCGGGTCACCCGATCTTCGTGCTCGGCGACCGGAAGCTGGACCTCGCGGTCCGCCTCGAAGTGGCCGGTCTCGACTTCCGGGTCTGCGAGACGCTCGACGAGGCCGTGAGTTACGCACCGCCCGGCCGCATCGAGGTCATCGCCAACTACACCGCCTTCCAGGATCTGCGCCGTCGTGTCGGCAACTGACCCCGGCCCCGGCCACCTCCGGAGAGGACGAAGCATGAGCAACAACGGTCTGCGTCTGGTCTGGGTCTACCCCGACCTGCTCAGCACCTACGGCGACCAGGGCAACGCCCTGGTCGTGGAGCGGCGTGCCCGGCAGCGCGGTCTGGACGTGCAGCGCGTCGACGTGCGCAGCGACCAGCCGGTGCCGACGTCCGGCGACATCTATCTGATCGGCGGCGGTGAGGACCGTCCGCAGCGCCTGGCGGCCGAGCGGCTGCGCCGCGACGGCGGGCTGAGCCGGGCCGCGTCCAACGGCGCGATCATCTTCTCGGTCTGCGCGGGCTACCAGATCCTCGGGCACGAGTTCGTCAACGACCTCGGCGAGCGCGAGGCCGGTCTCGGTCTGCTCGACGTGGTCTCCACCCGCGGCGAGGGCGCGCGGTGCGTCGGCGACGTACTGGCGGACATCGACCCGCACCTCGGACTGCCGCCGCTGACCGGGTTCGAGAACCACCAGGGCGTCACCCATCTCGGCCCCACGGCACGGCCGTTGGCCCGGGTGCAGTTCGGCCGGGGCAACGGCACCGGGGACGGCACGGAGGGCGCGTACAACGACACGGTATTCGGGACGTACATGCACGGCCCCGTGATGGCCCGCAACCCGCAGATCGCCGATCTGCTGCTGAAGCTGGCCCTCGACGTGAACGCGCTGCCGCCCACCGACGACCGCTGGTACGACGCGTTGCGCGCCGAGCGGATCGCCTCGGCGACCCAGCCCGCCTGAGGTACTTTCCGCTCGCCTGAGCGGTGTCCGCCTGAGGTGTTTTCCGCTCGGTTGAGCGGCGTCCAGCAGGCGGACGGCCGGTTCGGTCCCGCCACCCTGCGCCGGTAGGGTGGCGGGGATCCAACCGGACGACGTGGTCCGGTCGTCGACTTAACGTTGCAAAGGTTTCCGGGCCATGCGCATTGGCGTACTCACCTCCGGCGGCGACTGCCCCGGCCTCAACGCCGTCATCCGTTCCGTCGTGCACCGCGCGGTGGTGGACCACGGCGACGAGGTCATCGGCTTCCACGACGGCTGGAAGGGCCTGCTGGAGTGCGACTACCGCAAGCTCGACCTTGACGCGGTGGGCGGCATCCTGGCCCGCGGCGGCACGATCCTCGGTTCCTCCCGGGTCCAGCCCGCGCATCTGCGCGACGGTGTGGAGCGCGCCCGCGGCCATGTCGCGGACCTCGGTCTGGACGCCATCATCCCGATCGGCGGCGAGGGCACCCTCAAGGCCGCGAACCTCCTCTCCGAGGCCGGTCTCCCGATCGTCGGCGTCCCCAAGACCATCGACAACGACATCGCCTCCACCGACGTCACCTTCGGCTTCGACACCGCCGTCGGCGTCGCCACCGAGGCCCTGGACCGGCTGAAGACCACCGCCGAGTCACACCAGCGGGTGCTGATCGTCGAGGTCATGGGCCGTCACACCGGCTGGATCGCCCTGCACTCGGGCATGGCCGCCGGCGCCCACGCCATCGTGGTGCCCGAGCGCCCCTTCGACATCGACGAGCTGACCGAGCTGGTCGGCAAGCGCTTCTCGGCGGGCAAGAAGTTCGCCATCGTGGTGGTCGCCGAGGGTGCCAAGCCCCGCGAGGGCTCCATGCAGTTCGAGCAGGGCGTCAAGGACATCTACGGTCACGAGCGGTTCGCCGGGGTGGCCACACAGCTCT
The DNA here is from genome assembly GCF_044768525.1 of Streptomyces sp. NPDC091287. Classification (NCBI taxonomy): domain Bacteria; kingdom Bacillati; phylum Actinomycetota; class Actinomycetes; order Kitasatosporales; family Streptomycetaceae; genus Streptomyces; species Streptomyces sp. NPDC091287. The sequence goes on along the minus strand of NZ_JBIVUV010000020.1, from coordinate 108,447 downwards.
CCGGGGAGCTGGAGCAGCGGCTCGGCAAGGAAGCCCGCCCGGTCATCCTCGGCCACGTCCAGCGCGGCGGCACGCCCACCGCGTACGACCGGGTCCTGGCGACCCGGTTCGGCTGGCACGCGGTGGAGGCGGCGCACCGGGGCGAGTTCGGGATGCTGACCGCGCTGCGCGGCACCGACATCGTGATGGTCCCGCTGGGCGAGGCCGTCGAGACGCTGAAGACGGTCCCCGCCGAGCGGTACGCCGAGGCGGAGTGCGTGCTCTAGAACACCTCGTCAGGACACGTCGTCCAGAACTGCCCCCGGCCGCAACCGCGGCCGGGGGCAGTTCTACTCTGGACCGGACAACCGGCACGAAACGGGGACGTGTCCCCATCGGGAGTGAACAGATGGATCACAGCGGGCACGGCATGAACATGGATCTGCCGCCGTTCACGCTGGGGCGGGGGCTGGAGCTCTCCGTCGACCCGTTCTTCCTGACCGGCTGCGTCCTGGCGCTCGCCCTGTACGGGTACGGCGTGGTGCGGCTGCGTCGGCGCGGGGACGGCTGGCCGGTGAACCGGATCGTGTTCTTCACCGTGGGCGTGCTGAGCATCGCGCTGGTGATGTGCACCAAGCTCAACGACTACGGCATGGTCATGTTCAGCGTGCACATGGTGCAGCACATGGTGATCAGCATGCTGTCGCCGATCCTGCTGCTGCTGGGCGCCCCGGTGACGCTGGCGCTGCGCGCGCTGCCGCCGGCCGGGCGGGGGCGGATCGGGCCGCGCGAGCTGCTGCTGAAGCTGCTGCACAGCCGGTACATGAAGATCATCTCGCATCCGGTGTTCACGATCCCGCTGTTCATCGCGAGCCTCTACGCGCTGTACTTCACGCCGATCTTCGACTTCCTGATGAGCTCGAAGCCGGGCCACATCGGGATGATGGTGCACTTCCTCGCGGTCGGCCTGGTCTTCTTCTGGCCGATCATGGGCGTGGACCCGGGCCCGCACCGGCCCGGGTATCTGATGCGGATGCTGGAGCTGTTCGCCGGGATGCCGTTCCACGCGTTCTTCGGGATCGCGCTGATGATGGCGTCGACGCCGATGGTGGAGACGTACAAGAACCCGCCGGCCTCGCTCGGCATCGACGCCCTGAGCGACCAGAACTGGGCGGGCGGGATCGCCTGGGCGTTCAGCGAGATCCCCTCCGTGCTGGTGCTGATCGCGCTGGTCTTCCAGTGGTACCGCTCCGAGCAGCGCACCGCGCGGCGCACCGACCGGGCGGCGGACCGCGACGGTGACAAGGAGCTGGCGGCGTACAACGCCTATCTCGCGTCTTTGCAGGCGCGCGGACAGTAGCGCGGAGGGCGCATACGGGGTGACCATGGGGACAACGGCCGCGCGGCCGACGAGGAGCGTGCGCGCATGTCCGGATCGACGAAGACCATGGGATACATGACCGGCGGGGCCCTGATCGCGGTGACCGCGTACACGGTGGCGCTGGGAAGCAGTGGCTGGCTCTGGTTCGGCTGGGTGGTGCTGGGACTGTGCACCCTCGGCATGCTGGCCACGCAGGACACCTGAGCCTGCGGGACGGTTCCCAGCAGCGGGTGAGGACGCCTGACGGGCCCGGAGGCGGGTACGAGCCGGGAGACCGGTTCGCTACGGTCGCACGGTGGTGCCGGGGTCTACGCTGTAGCGCCCCGGCACCACCGTGACCTGGTAGTACACAGCCCTGAACCCGGCAGTACAGCCCTGACGCCGACCCGGCAGAGCGAGGTGCACCCGCAAGGTGTTCTATTACGTCCTGAAATATGTCGTGCTGGGGCCCATATTGCGGCTGCTGTTCCGGCCCCGGATCGAGGGCCTGGAGAACATTCCTACGGACGGCGCGGCGATCGTCGCGGGCAACCACCTCTCCTTCTCCGACCATTTCCTGATGCCGGCCATCATCAAGCGCCGCATCACCTTCCTGGCGAAGGCCGAGTACTTCACGGGCCCGGGCATCAAGGGCCGGCTCACCGCGGCCTTCTTCCGCAGCGCGGGCCAGATCCCGGTGGACCGGTCCGGCAAGGACGCCGGGCAGGCGGCCATCCGCGAGGGGCTCGGTGTGCTGAGCAAGGGCGAGCTGCTGGGGATCTACCCGGAGGGCACCCGCTCGCACGACGGCCGGCTCTACAAGGGCAAGGTCGGGGTCGCGGTGATGGCGATCACCGCGCAGGCGCCGGTGGTTCCCTGCGCCATGGTCGGCACCTTCGAGATCCAGCCGCCCGGCCAGGTCGTGCCGAAGATCAAACGGGTCGCGATCCGCTTCGGCGAACCGCTGGACTTCTCCCGCTACGCGGGAATGGAGAACCAGAAGGCCGCGATCCGGGCCGTGACGGACGAGATCATGTACGCGATCCTCGAACTCTCCGGCCAGGAGTACGTGGACGAGTACGCGGCCAAGGTGAAGGCGGCCGAACAGGAGGCCGCGCCGCCGAGGAAGTTCCCCAAGCTGCGACGCTGAGCGCGAATACGCCACCGGCAGAGCGCCCTCGCCCCGGCGGATCGGCTCCCCTAGCGTCGGATCCATGAGCAAGGGACACGCATGGGTGCTGGGAGCGACGGGCCAGATCGGGCGGGCCGCGGTGCGGGCGCTGGCCGCGGACGGCTGGGAGGTCACCGCGGCCTCGCGCGGTGGCGGCCGGGACGGGGGATGGGACGCCGGGGTCCGGGCGGTGTCGCTCGACCGTGCCGAGGAGGGGGCGCTCGGCCGGGCGCTGGGCGACGGCTGTGACGTGCTGGTCGACATGGTGGCGTTCGACGGCGCGCACGCCCGGCAGCTGACGGGGCTGGCCGGCCGGATCGGATCGGCCGTCGTGATCTCCAGCGGGGCGGTGTACGAGGACGACCGGGGCCGCAGCTTCGACACGCAGGCTTCGAGCGACGGTTTCCCCCGCTTCCCGGTGCCGCTGCCGGAGACCTGGCGCACGGTGGCACCGGGTGACACCTCGTACGCGACGCGGAAGATCCTGCTGGAGCGGGAGCTGCTGGCGGCGGGCGAGGAGCTGCCGGTGACGCTGTTGCGCGCGGGCGCCGTCCACGGCCCGTACTGCCGCACACCGCGCGAGCTGTACGTGGTGAAGCGGCTGCTCGACGGACGCCGGCGCCGGGTGTTCGCGTACGGCGGGGAGAGCCGCTTCCATCCGGTCCATGTGTCCAACGCGGCGGAGCTGATCCGGCTGGCCGCCGGGCAGCCGGGATCACGCGTGCTGAACGCCGGGGACCCCGAGGCTCCCACGGTCGCGGAGATCGCGTCGGCGATCGACGACGTGCTCGGGCGGGAGACGGAGACGGTGCTGATCGACGGCGCTTCCCCGGAGGGGCATGTCGGGGTGACACCGTGGAGCGGCGCCCACCCCGTGGTCTACGACATGACGGCCGCCGAGGAACAGCTCGGGTACCGCCCGGTGACCGGGTACGTGGAGTCGCTGCCGGAGACGGTCGAGTGGCTCGCCGGGCAGCTGGCGGAGCGCGACTGGCGCGAGGCGTTCCCGAAGATGCTCGCCAACTACGGTGCATGGCTCTTCGACTACGCGGCGGAGGACGCCTGGCTGGAGGCGCACGACCGGGGACGGTGAGCGGTCCCCGGCCGGGCGCCTCCTGGGTGATCTACGGCTTCGGCGTGGCGTGCGGGGCGCACGTCACATCGCGCCGGTCGGTCTTCCCGGTGAGCAGGTAGGTGTCCACCCGCTCGTTGACGCAGGGGTTGACCAGTCCGGTGACGCCATGGGATCCGGCGTCCTTCTCGGTGATGAGCCGTGAGCCCTTGAACCGCTTGTGCAGCTCGACAGCGCCCTGGTACGGGGTGGCGGCGTCGCGGGTGGACTGCACGATGAGGACCGGCGGCAGGCCCTTGCGGGTCTTCACGTCCAGCGGGGTCTGCTGCTTGGCGGGCCAAGTGGCGCAGGGCAGGTTCATCCAGGCGTTGGCCCACGTCATGAACGGATACTTCTCGTGCAGCCGGGTGTTGTCCCGGTCCCAGGTGCGCCAGTCGGTGGGCCACTTGGCGTCGGCGCATTCGACGGCGTTGTAGACCGCGTTGCCGTTCTCGGCGGCGGCGTTGCCCGCGAGGTCGCTCATGTCGGGGGCGGCGGCGTCGACCAGGGCCTGTGTGTCACCGGCCCGGTAGGCGCTCCAGGTCTTGGCCGTGGGGGCCCAGGCGGAGTCGTAGTACGGCGCGCCCTGGAAGAATCCGATGAGCTCGGCGGGCCCGACAACGCCCCCGATGGGCTCCTTCTTGGCGGCGGCCCGCAGCTCCAGCCAGGCCTGCTCGACCTTCTGCGGGGTGTCGCCGATGCCGTAGACGGAGTCGTGCTTCGCGACCCAGGCCTTCCAGTCGTCCCAGCGCGTCTGGAAGGCGATGTCCTGGTTGAGGTTCGCCCGGTACCAGATGTTCTTCCGGGACGGGTCGACCACACTGTCGACGACCATGCGCCGGACGTGGGTCGGGAAGAGCGTGCCGTAGACGGCGCCCAGATAGGTGCCGTAGGAGACGCCGAGGAAGTTGAGCTTCTTCTCCCCGAGCGCGGCCCGGATGACGTCCAGGTCGCGTGCGGTGTTGGGCGTCGTCATGTGCGGCAGCATCGCGCCGCTGCGCTCGCCGCATCCTTCGGCGTACTCGCGGGCCAGCTTGCGCTGGGCGCGCTTGTCGGCCTCGCTGTCGGGGACCGGGTCGGCCTTGGGTGCCTTGACGAACTCCTGCGGGTCGGCGCAGGAGATGGGGGCCGAGTGGCCGACGCCGCGCGGGTCGAAGCCGACGAAGTCGTACGCCTTCGCGGTCTTCGTCCAGAGCGGGTTCTTGGCGGTGATCCGGGCGGGGAAGCGCAGTCCCGAACCGCCGGGCCCGCCCGGGTTGTAGAGCAGTGCGCCCTGGCGCTCGCCCTTCGTGCCGGTGCTGACGTGCCGGTCGACGGCGAGCTTGATCTTCTTGCCGTTCGGCCTGGCATAGTCGAGCGGCACGGTCACCCAGCCGCACTGGATGGGGGCGGTCAGGCCCCAGTCCTCCGGGCAGTCCTTCCAGTCGATCCCGGCATTCGCCGCCCGGTGCGCCGCGACGGCGACCCCGCGCGCCTCCGCGTCGCCCCGGCCGTGCCGGCTGCCGTCGGCACTGGCGGCGGGTGCGGCCATCGCCCCCGCTATGAGCGTGCCCGCGACGAGAGCCCCGGCCGAACCGAGCACCTTGGTACGTCTCACGTGGAACCTCCCCCTTCGTCCGATCCGCCGCCGAAGGCGGCGTGGTCATCGGTACATCGCGGGGATCCTTTCGCCTGTGGGCACCCGGGGCCAGGGCGTACACCTGTTTCTTTACCGAACCCATAACCGGTGAAGGAGGTTCGCTGAGCGGACTCGGGCCCCCGTGGTCCGTGTTCAGCCCGCGTCGTGGTCCGCCTTGAGCCCTTCCAGCAGCTCGCGCATCGCGCCGTCCAGGACCCCGCGCAGCAGGCGGGCGTCGGCGGCCACGGCGGTCACCAGGACGGCGGGGCCGGCGAGCGGGGTGAGGGCGGCGGTGGGCCCGAGGAGGCGTGCGGGGAGGGGGGCGTCCTCGAAGGCGGGGTCGGCGAGGAGGAGTTGGCCGACGGCCCGGTGCCCGCCGAGGACGGCCGGGCCGTCCCAGCCGCCGGGGGCGCCGGGCCCGTAGGCCAGCTGCTGGTCCAGGAGCGGGCGGCCCGCGCGGTGGACGGTGAGCCGGGTGGTGAGCGCGCCGGTGGGCTCCCCGTGCCGACCGAGGATCTGTTCCTCGCGCAGCAACAGGCGGCCGGTGGGGGCGAGTCGGACCCGGGTGGTCTGGTGCAGGTCGCTGCCGTGGGCGGAGACGAGTTGTTCGGGGAGCCAGTGCAGCACGGCCCCCTCCCCCACGGTCAGGTCCACCCCGTACGTGGACGGGCCGGTGTCCGGCCGTGGGCCCGGGAGGGCCACGGTGGCCGCCGCCGCGTCCACGGTGAGGTGTGCCCCGTCCGCGATGTCCGCCTCGATCGCCAGCCGGTCGCCGTTGAGCGGGGCGCTCATCGCGCCGACGACGGTGACCCGGGCGTACGCGGCCTGCGGCGAGCGGGTGCGGCGCAGGGCGAGCGGGCCGTCGCTGACCAGGAGGGGCAGGGCGGTCCCGTCCCGCCCGTCGGGCTCGGCCCGGAGCCGGGCCATCGCGCGGACGCTCACGCGGCCCAGGCGGCGAGCTGTGCCCGCACCCAGTCGGCGACCGGCCCGACGCCTTCGGCCGAGGTCAACGAGGTGAAGGCGACGGGTAGTTCGCCGCGCTGCTTCTTGGCGTCGAGGGCCATCTGCTCCAGGTCGGAGCCGACGTAGGGGGCGAGGTCGGTCTTGTTGACGACCAGCAGGTCGGCGGTGGTGACGCCGGGGCCGCCCTTGCGCGGGATGTCGTCGCCGCCCGCGACGTCGATGACGAAGATCTGCGCGTCGACCAGCCCCTTGGAGAACGTGGCGGTGAGGTTGTCGCCGCCGGACTCGACGAGGATCAGGTCGAGCGGGCCGACCGCGTCCTCCAGGTCCTCGACCGCTTCGAGGTTGGCGGAGATGTCGTCGCGGATCGCGGTGTGCGGGCAGGCGCCGGTCTCGACGGCCTGGATCCGCTCGGGCGGCAGGACCGCGTTGCGCAGCAGGAAGGCGGCGTCCTCCTGGGTGTAGATGTCGTTGGTGACGACGGCGATGGAGAGCCGGTCGCGCAGTTCCCGGCAGAGGGCGGCGACGGTGGCCGTCTTGCCGGAACCGACGGGGCCGCCGAGGCCGATGCGCAGGGCGCGCCGGGTGCCGTCGGGACGGGTGGCGTCGGCGCTGACGGCGGCGGGGCCGTCGTGGGAGTGGCCGAGGTGCATGGGGGCTCCTGTGGGTGCGGGTTACGAGGCGAAGAGGCGGACCGGCCAGGCGGCGTGCGCCTCGGCGGTCATGTCGAGGAGCGGCGCCGAGGCGGCGGGCAGGGCGTCGATGCCCTGCCGGGCGGCCTCGGCGGCCTGTTCGGCGACCCGGTCCAGCTCGGGGGCGAGCCGGGCGAGTACGGCGGTGGCGTGGAAGGGGTCGAGGGAGAGGAGCCGGACGACGGCGGTGGCGGGGCCGCTGACGGTCTCGTACGCGACACAGTGGGCGGCGTCCACGGGGTCCAGACCCGCCGACCGCGCGGTGAGCCCGAGGACGACCGGCTGGTGGGCGCCGCGCGGCCGGGCCGCCGCGAGCGCGTCCAGCTCGGGGCTCGGCCAGGTGGCGCGGGCGGCCCGCATCATCTGCCGGCCCAGCTTCCGCGCGGTGGCCCGCAGGGCGGGCGAGGGCGTACGGGCGTCGGCGGCCTCGTCCAGGGCGAGCGGGTCGAGGCCGTGGGCCGCCGCCGCGGCGAGGGCGGCGGCGGTGAGGCCCGCGGTGTGCAGCCGGCCCCGGCAGAAGTCGGCGAGGGAGTCGGCGTCGAGGACGCGGCCCTCGGCGACGGCCGGTTCGGCGCCGCCGGAGTGGGCGTGTCCTCCGGCCGGGAACCGGCCGTCGGCGAGGACGAGGAGTGCTGCGCGTGACATGGCCGGATCCGCTCAGAAGAGGAAGTAGCGCTGGGCCATGGGCAGTTCCGCCGCCGGCGCGGGCTCGACCGGGTCGCCGTCGATGGTGACGGCGAAGCTGTCGGGGTCGACGTGGACCTGGGGCAGGGCGTCGTTCTCCCGCATGTCCGCCTTGGTGACCCCCCGGGTGCTGGTGATGGGAACGAACCGCTTGTGCAGGGCGAGGCGTTCGGGCAGCCCGTCCTCGATCGCGGCGGCGGAGACGAAGTTGAACGAGCCTTGGGCGGCCGCTCGTCCCAGGGCGCCGAACATCGGCCGGGGCAGCACCGGTTGGGGCGTCGGGATGGAGGCGTTGGCGTCGCCCATCTGCGCGTACGCGATCTGTCCGCCCTTGATGACGGTCTGGGGCTTCACGCCGAAGAACGCCGGGTCCCAGAGGACGAGGTCGGCGAGCTTGCCGGTCTCCACGGAGCCGATCTCCCGGTCCAGTCCCTGCGCGACGGCCGGGTTGATGGTGTATTTGGCGACATAGCGACGGACCCGGCGGTTGTCGGCGCGCCCGTCCCCGGGCAGGGCTCCGCGACGCTTCTTCATGACGTGGGCGGTCTGCCAGGTCCGCAGGATGACCTCGCCGATCCGCCCCATGGCCTGGGAGTCCGAGGAGATGATCGAGATGGCCCCGAGGTCGTGCAGGATGTCCTCGGCCGCGATGGTGGAGGGCCGGATCCGGGACTCCGCGAAGGCCAGGTCCTCGGGGACGGCGGGGTTCAGGTGGTGGCAGACCATCAGCATGTCGAGGTGTTCCTCGATGGTGTTGACGGTGTGCGGCCGGGTGGGGTTGGTCGAGCTGGGCAGGACGTAGGGCTCGGAGACCACGCTGATGATGTCGGGCGCGTGCCCGCCGCCCGCCCCCTCGGTGTGGTAGGCGTGGATCGTCCGGGCCGCGATGGCGGCGAGGGTGTCGGCGACGAACCCGGCCTCGTTGAGGGTGTCCGTGTGGATGGCGAGCTGCGCGCCCGTCCGCTCGCAGACCGTGAGGCAGGCGTCGATGACGGCGGGCGTCGCGCCCCAGTCCTCGTGGATCTTGAATCCCAGTGCGCCGCCGCGCAGTTGGGAGTGCATGGCCTCCTGCGACATCGTGTTGCCCTTGCCGAGCAGCCCGATGTTGACCGGGAAGGTCTCCAGCGCCTCGAACATCCGGGCCAGGTGCCAGGGTCCCGGCGTGATGGTGGTGGCCTTGGTGCCCTCGGCGGGACCGGTGCCGCCTCCGACGAGGGTGGTGATGCCACTGGAGAGTGCCTGGTCGATGAGGGTGGGTGAGATGAAGTGGACGTGGGCGTCGACCGCTCCGGCCGTGAGCAGCTTCCCGTTGCCCGCGATGATCTCGGTCTCCGGGCCGATCACCAGGTCGGGGTGGACGCCGTCCATGGTGTCCGGGTTACCGGCCTTGCCGATGCCGGTGATCCGGCCGTCCCGGATGCCGATGTCGGCCTTGACGATGCCCCAGTGGTCGACGACGACGGCCCCGGTGATGACGGTGTCGGGCGCGCCCTCGGCGCGGGTGGTGCGGGCCTGGCCCATCGACTCCCGGATCACCTTGCCGCCGCCGAACACCGCCTCGTCGCCCGCGTGTCCGGGGCCGCCCGAGCGGTCCTCCTCGATCTCGACGAGCAGGTCGGTGTCGGCGAGCCGGATGCGGTCTCCGGTGGTGGGCCCGAACAGATCGGCGTACACGGCTCTCTTGAGGTCAGGCATCGAGGGCACCTCCGGTTTCGCCGCGCAGGCCGGGGACGACGCGGCGGCCGACGAGGGGGACGAGTTCGACGTCGGCGGGGATGCCGGGTTCAAAGCGGACGGCCGTGCCGGCGGCGATGTTCAGCCGCAGCCCGTGGGCGGCGGCGCGGTCGAAGCGCAGTCCGGGGTTGGCCTCGGCGAAGTGGTAGTGGGAGCCGACCTGGACGGGGCGGTCGGCGGCATTGAGGACGGTGAGGCGGGTGACCGTACGCCCCACGTTGAGGGGGATGTCCCCGTCCCCGTAAAGGATCTCTCCGGGAATCATCGGCGCGGCCCCGTCAGACGATCGGGTCATGGACGGTGACGAGCTTCGTGCCGTCCGGGAAGGTGGCCTCGACCTGGACGTCGTGGAGCATCTCGGGGGTGCCTTCCATGACCTCGTCCCGGGTGAGCACCTTACGTCCGGACGCCATGAGTTCGGCGACCGTGCGGCCGTCCCGGGCGCCTTCCAGCAGATGGGCGGTGATCAGGGCGACGGCCTCGGGGTGATTGAGCCGCAGCCCGCGTGCCCGGCGCTTCTCGGCCACGTCGGCGGCCACATGGATGAGCAGACGTTCCTGCTCGTGCGGGGTCAGTTGCACGCTTCCACCTCATCGTCTTCCGTCCGGCTCCGGCTCCGGACGCAGCGGGGCCTTATCCCCGTTCAACAGTTCGTTGAACGGGAACAGCGGTCCGGCGACCAGGCATTGCACGTTAGGGCGGAAGTTTTTCCATTGCGTTAACTGATCTTTTGCGGGTTCATGGACATCAGCCCGCGCAACCCGTTCCTCAGCACCTCGGGGCGGACGTCCCCGAAGAGCGCCTCCTGCACGATGAAGCCCTGCGCCGTCGCGATCATCGTGCGCGCCACATCGTCGCCGGGCACATCGCTCGCCAGGATCCCGGCGGAACGGTAGGCGTCGACGAGTTTCGTCCAGGCGACGCGCATGGTGGCGTAGCCGTCGTCGAGGAGCGCGGCGAGCCGTTCGTCGCGCAGCGTCTCGGACCAGAGCTGGACGACGAGCGCGGCGAAGGCCCGGCGCTCCAGCCCGTGCACCTCCCCCGCGAGCACCCCGCCGAGCACCCGGCCGAGCAGTGCGTCCGGGGTGGGCGGCGGCGCCATACGGGAGGCCTCCTCGAAGGCGCCGCGGATGACGGCGAAGGTCTCCTGCGTGATGGCCGCGATGATGTCCTCCTTGCCGGGGAAGTAGCGGTATACCGCTCCGGCGGACAGACCCACCTCCTTGAGGACGTCCTGCATGGACGTGCCGTGGAATCCGTTGCGGGCGAAGCAGCGCGCCGCACCGTCGAGGATCTGACGGCGACGGGCGTCGAGGTGTTCCTGGGATACGCGAGCCATGGCACCAACCTAAAACGAACGTTCCTTCTTGACAATCCCGCGCGGTGTGCCAACAGTGGGGACAAGACGTAAAACGAACGATCCTTCTCTATCAGCCCTCCGTCGTCGCACGAATCGAGGCCTCTCATGTCCACCGCACCCAACCGCCGCGCGGTGGCGGTGATCCTGTTGATCCCCCTGATGGTGACGCTCGCCCTCTGGGCCTTCGCCTGGCCCGCCGCCCGGATCGCGCCGCGCGACCTTCCGGTCGGGGTCGCGGGCCCGGCGTCGGCGGCCCAGCAGCTGGAACAGCGCTTCGAGCGGCGCGACGGCGCGTTCGACGTGCACCGCTTCGACGACGAGGCCGCCGCCCGCACCGCGATCGAGGACCGGGTCGTATACGGAGCCGTCGTCGTCACCCCGCAGGGGCCGCACCTGCTCACCGCCTCGGCGGCGAGCCCCGTCGTCTCCCAGCTGCTGCGCGAGGCCGTGACGGCGTCCGCCCCCGAGGGCACCCCGGTCCGGGTCACCGATGTGGTCGCCGCGCCGCCCGGGGACCCGCGCGGCAGCGCACTCGGCGCGAGCGTCCTGCCGCTGGCCCTCGCGGGCATGGCGGCCGGAGCCGTCGTCACCCTGATCGGACTGCGCGGGGCACGGGCCGCGGTGACCCTCATCGGGTCGGCCGCTCTGGTGGGCCTCGCCGCCACGGCCGTGGCGCACAGCTGGCTCGGCGTGGTCACGGGCGGCTGGTGGGCGGAGGCGGGAGTGATCGCGCTCACCGAGCTGGCCATCGGTTCGGCGGTGGCGGGCCTCGCCGCCCTGTTCGGGCCGCGCGGCATCGGGCTCGGGGCGCTGCCGATGGTCCTGCTGGGCAACCCCTTCTCCGGCGTCACCAGCGCACCGGAGCTGCTGCCCGAGCCCGTCGGCATGATCGGCCAGTGGCTTCCGCCGGGCGCGGGCGGTTCACTGCTCCGCTCGGTCGCCTTCTTCGACGGAAGCGCTGCGGGCGGCGCCGCGCTGACGCTCTCACTGTGGTCGCTGTTCGGCCTGGCGGCGGTGCTGTTCGCCCGCCGGGCGCCCACGACGGCCGAGCCGGCCGCACCCGTCCGGGAGCCGGCCCTGACCGGCTGAGCTCCGGATCCGCGTCGCCGAGCCGGGTGCCCCTCCTACCGGAGGGGCACCCGGCTCTGTGCTGTTGCGGGGAGTCGCGGGCCTCAGACGTCCCGGCCATCGTGGGGGCGGTGCTCTGCGGCGATGCCGAACCTGCGCCGTTCGCCCTGAGCGGATGGCGCGGAGCCGATCGAGGAGACCGAGCTGATCACCTGCTCCTCGGCAGCCGCTTCATCGGTTTCAAGTCGTTGCAGGTCAGCGGCGGAAACCAAGGCGATGAGCGGCTTGCCGTGCCGCGTCACCACCACACGTTCACCGCCGTAGACAACGCGGTTGATCAGTTCGGCGAGCTCCGCCCGTGCTTGCGTCACCGGAATCTCGTAAGCCATAGTCCCCATCATAACCTTCTGTACGTCCTGTACATTTCTTACGGACGGACAGACGGATGGTCAGCTCCAGGAGAGAGGCACCGCCATGATCCGCCCCGCCGCCCGCTACGTACTGCCGGAGTTCACCGAGCGCACCGCGACCGGAACCCGGACGCTGGACCCGTACTCCAAGCTGCTGTCCGAGCGGATCGTCTTCCTCGGGAGCCCGGTCGACGACATCGCCGCGAGCGACCTCATCGCCCAGTTCATGTATCTGGAGCACGCCGATCCGGACCGGCCCCTGTCGCTCTACATCAACTCCCCCGGCGGCACGTTCCAGGCGATGGCGGCGGTCTACGACACGATGCGGTTCCTGACCTGCGAGGTGGAGACCTTCTGTCTGGGGCAGGCGGGCTCCTACGCGGCGGCCCTGCTGGCGGCCGGGGCGAAGGGGCGCCGACATGCGCTGCCCGGCGCGCGGGTAGTCATTCAGCAGCCCGCCATGGAGGAACCGATGCGGGGCCAGCCGTCCGACCTGGAGATCCACGCGCGCGAACTGGTGCGCACCCGCGAGATGTTCGCGGCCATGCTGGTCCGGGACACGGGCCGGACCGCGGAGCAGATCACCGCCGACATCGAGCGCGACACCATCCTCGACGCCAAGGCCGCCCTCGCCTACGGGCTGGTCGACCACGTCATGGAGAACCGCTGACTCTCCCGGCCGCCGTACGACGCGAGGTGAAACGCCGATGGAGCCACCCCAGTTCCCGCCCCTGCCCGCGCTGACCCGGGCCGAGGGCGAGTTCGTCGACTGCTATCTGGCCGTGCTCGACCAGGTGGGCCGGATCAACCCGGCCCGTGGCAGCGACACCTACAGCGCGCTGCGGGCCGCCCAGGCCCTGGCCTCCCGGGCGGCCGCGCTGCGCGACGCCCTGGCCCTGATGCACGAGCGCGGCGAGTCGCGGATCCACGCCGCCACCCTGGCGCGGGCCCTGCGCGTCCTGGACGGGGAGCGCCGGGCGGGCCGGGTCGCGGTGCCGCCGCCCGTGAACTGACCGGCCCCGCGCACGGGAAGCGCGCTACGGGAGCGGGCCGGTCGGTCCCGCGCACGACACGCCCGGTCGGGGGACCGATTCGTCTCGCTCGTTCGGCGTAGGCGATCACCCGCCCGAGCGACGGCTCAACTTGCGTTCGATGCGCGGTCCGTACTCGAAATGCCCCCTTTCGTCGCTGGTACGAGGGTGTGCGCCCGGCTCGCGGGCGAGCGCGAATCCGACCTGTCCACCCGAATGGATCAGTGGTGAGGAGACTCACAAACCGCTGTTTCAGCTCGGAATTCCGGCATCGAGTGAGTCAAGATCCCTGGGACGACAAGCCCCCGCCACCGCGGCGGGGCGGTCCGGGCGGACGCCGAGTCCTGCCGCCGCCCGGATGACTGGTCGACAGGAGTGGATCGGCAGGAGTGGAGGACCCGAGCACAACGGGCCGCCCGGGAGACCGGGAAGCCCTCGGGGTGAAGCCGCGACAGCGGCCGGGCAACTTCGCCAGCCCGAACCCGACAGGTCATCCTTCACAGGCGGCTGACGAAGGGTTGCGCATGTCTGCGCAGGTTCATGTCCCGTCTCTGTTCGCCCGGGTCGGTACGGCCTCGGTACTCACCCTGGCTGTGACGTCCACGATGCTGGCGCCCGGTCTGGTGAACGATGCCGAGGCCGCCACCCACTCGACGAAGGCCCTGAAGGTCGCCGCGTCGAAGAAGGGGGCTCCCTACAAGTACGGAGCGGCCGGTCCCAGCCGCTTCGACTGTTCGGGGCTGACGGTCTATTCGTTCAAGAAGGCCGGCAAGAAGCTTCCCCGCACGGCACAGCAGCAGTACAACAAGACCCGCCACATCGGGAAGTCGCAGCGCAAACGCGGCGACCTCGTCTTCTTCCATTCGGGTCGCAGCGTCTACCACGTGGGCATCTACGCCGGGGCCGGGAAGATCTGGCACTCCCCCAAATCGGGGGACGTGGTGAGACTGGCCAAAATCTGGTCCAAGAGCGTCTGGTACGGACGGGTCCGCTGACCCACCGACCGGACGCTCTTTCCGTGCGGGCGGCCCGGCCCGGCCCCTCCTCGGGGCCGCCCGCATACCGCCCGCGCCCTCAGCGCAGCAGGGGGCCGGTGACCAGCGCCAGTCCCAGACCGGTGAGCGCCACACCGCTGCCGCCCTCGATGGCGCGGGCGGTACGCGGGCGGCGCAGCCACCGGCCCAGCCGGTCCACGAGCAGGGCGACGGCCGGGAACCAGATCAGCGCCAGCGCCACCACCAGGGCCGCGAGCAGCAGGGTCCTGGGCAGCGGCGGCTGACCGTGGGGCACGAACTGCGGGAGCAGGCTGAGGAAGAGGACCGGGGCCTTCGGGTTGAGCGCGTTGGTCAGGAACCCCTGACGCAGCGCGCGTCCGAACTCCCCGGTCACGGGCCGCCCCGGCTCGTCCTCCCGCGTACCGGAGGGTGAGCCGGAGCTGTCCTGCGAGGGCCGGCGGCGGATCGCGTACAGCGCGCTGATCCCGAGGTAGAGCACGTACGCGCCGCCGAGCAGCTGGACGGTACGGAAGAGCACCGGCATGGTCACCAGCACCGCGGCGAGTCCGGCGACCGCGAGCGCGGTGTGCACCAGCAGCCCTCCGGCGACGCCGAACGCGGTGGCCAGGCCCGCGATGCGCGAGGCCAGGGCGTTGCGTACGACGACGGTGAAGTCGGCGCCGGGCAGTGCGACCATTCCGGCGGCGACCCCGGTGAAGGCGATCAGTTGTGCGTCCATGGGTCCACCTTGGACCGGCGGAGCCTTTAGCATGTATTTGCAATCTTCTGGGTCTGCCTAAAGGAACGCTTTCATGTACGACCCGACACGGCTCGCGGCACTCGTGGCGGTCGCGGAGGCCGGATCGATCACCCGGGCCGCCGCCCGCCTCGGCTACACCGCACCCGCGCTCTCCCAGCAGCTGGCCAAACTGGAGCGGGAGGCCGGGGCGGCACTGCTCGTGCGCCACCACCGCGGGGCGCGGCTGACGGCGGCGGGCGAGCTGCTGGCGGGCCGGGCCCGGCGAGTCCTGGACGAGCTGGACCAGGCGCGGCACGAGCTGGCTCAGCTGGCCGGGCTCTCGGGCGGCAGGCTGCGGGTGGGGACGTTCACGACGGCCGGGATCCATCTGCTGCCGCCGGTCCTGAGCGCGTTCCGGCGGGCCCATCCGGAGGTCGAGCTGGCCGTCGCCGAATACGAACCGCCGGGCGGCATCGCCGCAGTGGTCGCGGGCGAGGTGGATCTCGCCCTGACCCACGCCTACGAACCGGCGGCGGCCGAGCCCCCGTCGGCGGGCGTTCTCGTCGAACCCCTGCTGGTCGAGGAGCTGGTGCTGGTCGCCTCGGTGGGCCACCGGCTCTCCGAGGGCACCGGGCGGCTGCCGGTCGGCGAGCTGGCGGGGCGGCCGCTGATCAGCAGCGCGCCCACCCATCCGCCCCGGCGCGGGGTCGAGAACGCGCTCGCCGAGGCCGGGGCGACACCGGCGGTGGTCTGCGAGTCGCCCGGGTACGCGCTGGTGTGCGCGCTGGTCAGCGCGGGGCTCGGGGTGGCGGTGGTGCCGGAGATGGTCGCCTCAATGTCCTCGGCCCCGCTGTCGGTCCGGCGGCTGGAGCCCGCCTCGTTCCGCCGGACCATCTCGGTCGTGCACCGGGGCGACCGGTCGACCGCGGCGGCGGCGACGCTGCTCGCGCTGCTGCGCAGCGGCTTCGGCCGTGGGAGCACGGCCCCCGCGCGATGAGCCTCACCGGGGTCAGCCCTGGATCGGGACGACCCAGGGGAGGGCGATCCAGACCGTCTTGCCGCCCTCGGCGGTCGGGGTCACCTGGAGCCGCCCGCCACGCTCCTTGGCCAGGGCCCGAATGATGACCATGCCCCGGCCGTTGTCCTGCCGGACGGCGGCGGGCAGCCGCTGGGGCCAGCGGGGGTGACTGTCCGTGACGCCGAGATACAGCTCCTCGTCGCGTTCGAGGCGCAGATCCACGGTGAAGGTGGGCGACTGGCCGAACGTGTGCTGGACGGCGTTGGTGGCCAGCTCCGAGATGATCAGCCGGATGGTGTCGGCGAACTCGGTGTCGTCGGGCAGCCCCCATTGGGCCAGGGTCCTGGCCACATGTCTGCGGGCCGACGAGACCGAGACCGGATCGGTCGGCAGCGTGACGGTTGCTTCCTGATGGTCTGCCATGGCGACGCCGTCCCTTTCCCGCCCTGGCCGACCGGCGGCCGGCCAGGATTGTGCTTCGCGCCAGATTGCCATTGATGCAGCTCCCTGTAACGACGTTCGGCCAAGATATGCATATATCTGTCGCTCGAAGCGGTGAATTCGGGACCCGTACGGCGTGGACGGGCGGCACACTGACCCCTCTGCGGGCCGGCCCCGGTGACGGACCGGCCCTTCCCGACAGCAGAAGGAGACCGGCATGCTGCACGGCCCCGTCGTCCGACGCCGCAAGCTCGGTGAGGAGCTGCGGAGTCTGCGCCACGCCTCCGGGCTGACCAGCCGGGACGCGGCGCGGCTGCTCGGCTGGCACCAGTCGAAGGTGAGCCGCATCGAGACGGGCGCGAGCGGGGTGACGCCCGCCGACGTGTCACGGCTGCTGGACGTCTACGCGGTGCGCGACACCCAGTTGCGTTGCCTGCTCGAAGTCCTCGCGGGGTCGGCGGGCGGCGGCGGTTCGGGCTGGTGGCATGCCTACCGCGGGCTGATCCCGCCGCAGTACCGGGACTTCATCAGCCTGGAGTCGCAGGCCAGCACGGTCCGGACGCTGGAGACCTCGGTGGTGCCGGGGCTGCTCCAGACCGCCGGATACGCACGTGCCGTGACCCGCGCCTCGCTGGACGGCTTACCGGACGGCCGGCTCGACTCGCTGGTCGAGGTCCGGCTGACCCGCCAGCGGGTGCTGCGCGCGAGTCCGCCGCTGCGCTTCACCGCCGTGCTGGACGAGGCGGTGCTCCGCCGCGAGGTGGGTGGGCCGCAGGTGATGAGGGACCAGCTGCAACATCTGATCCAGGTTGCCCAACTTCCGCATGTGCAACTGCAGTTGCTGCCGTTCTCGGTCGGCGGATACGTCGGCCTCACCGGACCTTTCGTTATTTTCTCTTTTCCGAACATTTCTGATCTGGATGTGGTCGTTCTTGACCACTTGACGAGTAGCCTCTACCTGGAGCGGAAAGAAGACCTCGACGCGTACAGCTCGGCCTTCCGTTCCTTGCAGGCACACGCGCTCTCACCAGAACGCTCGCTGGACCTCATCACCGAGATCAGACGCAGCTGAGGGGCCGCCATGTCAGACCGTCTCGCACTGTCCGCCGCAACACCGTCGTCCACCGCGCCGCCCACCCCGCGGTGGCGGCGCAGCAGCCGCTCGACCGGGATGAACAACTGCGTGGAGACCGCCCTGTTGGGCGGCGCACTCCTCGCCGTACGCGACTCCAAGGACGTGCGCCGGCCGCCGCTGCGCTTCTCCGCGGCGGCCTGGACCACCTTCGTGGACGGGCTCGGCCCGCACGGGGCCCGTCCACGGCGCTTCAACTGACCGGAGCGTCCACCTGCCGGGGAGCGGTGGCGAGGACCGTGGCCACCGCGGTCGTGATCTGCTCCTCGGTCAGGTCGGCGCGCGCGGTCAGCCGCAGCCGCGAGACGCCGTCCGGTACCGACGGTGGGCGGAAGCAGCCCACCGCCATCCCGGCCGCGCGGCAGTCGGCCGCCCAGCGCACGGCCGCGTCCGCCGAGGGCGCCCGGACGGAGACGACGGCCGCATCGGGCCGGACCGCCCTCAGCCCGGCCGCGGTGAGCCGGGTGAACAGCGCGGTGGCCACCTCACGGGCGCGGGCCGCACGTTCGGGCTCCCGGCGCAGCACCCCGAGGGCGCCGAGCGCGCCGCCGACCGCCGCCGGGGCGAGTCCGGTGTCGAAGATGAACGTTCGGGCCGTGTTGACCAGGTGGTCGATGACCCGGGCGGGCCCCAGGACCGCTCCGCCCTGGCTGCCCAGGGACTTGGACAGGGTGAGCGTGGCCACGACCCCGTCGCGGCCCGCCAGCCCGGCCGCGGTGAGCGCGCCGCGACCGCCCTCGCCCAGCACTCCGAGGCCGTGGGCGTCGTCGACCAGCAGGGCCGCGTTCGCGGAACGGCAGACCTCCGCCAGGGCGGGGAGCGGGGCGGCGTCGCCGTCGACGGAGAAGACCGAGTCGGTGACGGCGAGGGCCCGCCCGTCGTGTTCCCGCAGGGCCTTCTCGAACGCGTCGGGGTCTGCGTGGGGCACGACGGCGGTCCCGGCGCGGGAGAGCCGGCAGCCGTCCACGATCGAGGCGTGGTTGCCGGCGTCGGAGACGATGAGGGAGCCGCGCCCGGTCAGCGCGGTCAGCGCGGCGAGATTGGCCGCGTACCCGGAGGAGAGCACGAGGGCCGCCTCGAAACCGCAGAACGCGGCGAGCTCCCGTTCCAGCTGGGCGTGCAGGGCGGTGGAGCCGGTGACCAGCCGGGACCCCGTCGCCCCCGCCCCCCAGCGTTGGGCGGCGCCGGCGGCGGCGGCGGTGACCTCCGGGTGCCGGGTGAGGCCCAGATAGTCGTTGCTCGCGAGGTCCAGCAGCTCCGGCTCGGCGCCGCGCGGACGCAGGGTCCGTACGAGTCCGGCGGTGGCCCTGCTGCGGGCCTCGGCGTCGATCCAGTCGAACGGGGCGAAGGACATGGGGCGGTCCCTTGGGTAGGCGGGCCCTCGGCGGGCGGCTCCGCGCGGACGGTCCGGTGCGGACGGTCCCTTTGTAGGCAGCCAACAGACCCTAGCCGGGTGCGCAGCAGGTCAGGGTGTGGCAATACACACACCCTCGCCCGGGTCTCCTGTCTGGTTCCTCCTTGGCTGGAAGCGGTGCCGTACGTCAGGATCATCTTTCATGGACCTGCTGAACACGCTGGTGGACAAGGGGCTGCGGCGCGAACTGCCGACCCGCGAAGAAGCGCTCGCCGTACTGGCGACCTCCGACGACGAGCTGCTCGACGTGGTGGCGGCCGCCGGGAAGGTGCGCCGTCAGTGGTTCGGGCGGCGCGTCAAGCTCAACTATCTGGTCAACCTGAAGTCGGGGCTCTGCCCCGAGGACTGCTCCTACTGCTCGCAGCGGCTCGGTTCGAAGGCCGGGATCCTCAAGTACACCTGGCTGAAGCCGGACGAGGCGTCCAAGGCCGCCGCCGCCGGAGTGGCGGGCGGCGCCAAGCGGGTCTGCCTGGTCGCGAGCGGGCGCGGCCCGACGGACCGGGACGTCGACCGGGTCTCGAAGACCATCGAGGCGATCAAGGAGGAGAACGAGGGCATCGAGGTCTGCGCCTGCCTCGGCCTCCTCTCCGACGGACAGGCCGACCGGCTGCGTTCGGCGGGCGCCGACGCGTACAACCACAACCTCAACACGTCCGAGGAGACGTACGGGGCGATCACCACCACCCACACGTACGCGGACCGGGTGGAGACCGTGCAACAGGCCCAGGCCGCCGGGCTCTCGGCGTGTTCCGGGCTGATCGCCGGGATGGGCGAGAGCGACAAGGACCTGGTCGACGTCGTGTTCGCACTGCGGGACCTGGACCCGGACTCGGTGCCGGTGAACTTCCTGATCCCGTTCGAGGGAACGCCGCTCGCCAAGGAGTGGAACCTCACCCCGCAGCGCTGCCTGCGCATTCTGGCGATGGTCCGCTTCGTCTGCCCCGACGTCGAGGTCCGGCTCGCCGGGGGCCGTGAGGTGCACCTGCGCTCGATGCAGCCGCTGGCGCTCCACCTGGTCAACTCCATCTTCCTGGGCGACTACCTGACGAGTGAGGGCCAGGCCGGCCAGACCGACCTGGACATGATCGCGGACGCCGGTTTCGAGGTGGAGGGCGCGGGCACGACGACGCTTCCGCGCCACCGGGCCGACGCCCTGAGCGGCGGCTGCGGGACGCGGGACGCCACCGCGAGGTCCGGCTGCGGATCGCACGAGGACTCCGGAGCCGGTGGCTGCGGTTCCCACGGTGGCGACGGGGGCTGCGGGCCGTGCGGTGGGCACGGGGAGCGGGAGCCGGTGGCTGTCGCCGACTCCGACGCCGGGAAGAGCGTCCCGGTGGCGCGTACGGACGCCAACGGCGCGGCGCGCACGGATCTGGTGGCGGTGCGCCGGCGCGGCGCGGGAACGGATCTCGCGCCCAATGCCTGAGCCGTACGCCCCCGCACTCCCCCTGCCCGCCGCGCCGAAGCCGTACGCCCCCGACGAACTGCGGGCGCTGGACCGGGCGCACGTCTGGCATCCGTACGGTCCGATGCCGGGCCGCCAGGAGCCGCTGATCGTGGAGTCGGCCTCCGGCGTACGGCTCCGGCTCGCCGAACCCGTCGAGGGGCGGCGCGAGTTGGTGGACGGCATGTCCTCCTGGTGGTCGGCGGTGCACGGATACAACCACCCGGTCCTCAACGAGGCGGCACGCGGCCAGCTGGACCGGATGAGCCATGTGATGTTCGGCGGGCTCACCCATGAGCCCGCCGTCCGGCTGGCGACCCGGCTGGTGGAGATCACCCCCGGGCCGCTCCAGCACGTCTTCCTCGCCGACTCGGGGTCCGTCTCCGTGGAGGTCGCGGTCAAGATGTGCCTCCAGTACTGGCGCTCGGCCGGGCGTCCGGCCAAGCAGCGGCTGCTGACCTGGCGCGGGGGCTATCACGGGGACACCTGGCAGCCGATGTCGGTGTGCGACCCGGAGGGCGGGATGCACGAGCTGTGGTCGGGGTCCCTGCCCCGCCAGGTCTTCGCCGACGCCCCGCCGGACGGCTTCGACGCGGAGCCGGACCCCGCCTATGTGAACCATCTGCGGGAGCTGATCGCCGCGCACGCCGACGAGCTCGCGGCGGTCATCGTGGAGCCGGTGGTGCAGGGGGCCGGCGGGATGCGGTTCCACTCCCCCGCCTATCTGCGGGTCCTGCGCGAGGCCTGCGACGAGCACGACGTCCTGCTGGTCCTCGACGAGATCGCGACCGGTTTCGGGCGTACGGGCAAGCTGTTCGCCGCCGGGCACGCCGGGATCTCGCCGGACGTCATGTGCGTCGGCAAGGCCCTGACCGGCGGTTATCTCACGATGGCGGCGACGCTGTGCACCACCCGAGTGGCCGAGGGCATCTCCAGCGGCGAGGTGCCGGTGCTGGCGCACGGCCCGACGTTCATGGGCAATCCGCTGGCCGCCTCGGTGGCCTCGGCCTCCGTGGACCTGCTGCTCGGGCAGGACTGGGAGGGCGAGGTGGCGCGGATCGGCGCGGGCCTGCGCTCCGGCCTCGCTCCCGCCGCGGACCTCGCCGGGGTGGTGGACGTACGCGTCCTGGGAGCGATCGGGGTCGTCCAGCTCGACCACGAGGTGGACATGGCGGCGGCGACCCGCGCGGCCGTGCGCGAGGGCGTCTGGCTGCGGCCGTTCCGCGATCTCGTCTACACGATGCCGCCGTACGTCACCGAGGACGAGGACGTGGCGCGGATCTGCCGGGCCGTGTGCGCGGCGGCACGGGAGGGCTGAGCCGATATGTCGACGATTCTGGTGGTGTCCGGCACGGGCACGGAGATCGGCAAGACCGTGGTGACCGCCGCGGTGGCGGCCGCCGCGCGGGGCCGCCGGGTCGCGGTGCTCAAGCCCGCGCAGACCGGGCTCGCCCCCGGGGAGCCGGGCGACGCGGCCGAGGTCGCGCGCCTGGCGGGGAGCCAGGTGACGGCGGTCGAACTGGCCCGCTTTCCGGAGCCGTTGGCTCCGGCCACGGCCGCCCGGCGGGCGGGGCTCGTGCCCGTGCGGCCGTACGAGGTCGCCGAGGCCGCGGAGAAGCTGGCCACCGAGCACGATCTCGTGCTGGTGGAGGGTGCGGGCGGGCTGCTCGTGCGGTTCGACGACGAGGGCGGCACCCTCGCGGACGCGGCCCGGCTGCTGGCCGCGCCGGTCCTGCTGGTGGCCCCCGCGGGCCTGGGCACGCTGAACGCCACCGCGCTGACGGCAGAGGCTCTGCGGAACCGGGGGCTGAGCTGCCGGGGCGTCGTGATCGGCAGCATGCCGGCGGAGCCCGACCTCGCGTCCCGCTGCAACATCGAGGACCTGCCGGTGGCGGCCGGTGCACCGCTGCTCGGCGCGGTACCGGCCGGCGCGGGCTCACTGTCGGGCGCCGCCTTCGCGGCACGCGCGCCGGGCTGGCTGGCTCCGGAGCTCGGAGGGACCTGGGCGGCCCCGCGCTGACGGGCGCGCGCGGGGGTGGCGCCCGGGCGGCCTCGGGGGTTCCCGCCGGGACGATCCGGGGTGAACAGGGGATTCCCGCCGGGACGATCCGGGGGAGAATCGTGGAGGAACGTCACGTCCACTCCTCAAGCGTCACGTCCACTCCTCAGCGGAGGTCGTCATGCAACTGCGCAGCAGGAAGCTCCCCCGGGACGCCGTGCACCACCCGGTCTTCGCCCGCTTCTACGCACGGGTGAGCGTGACCGCCGACCTGAAGGGCGGCATCGCCGCGTACCGCGAGGAGCTGCTGTCGGGGCTCTCCGGCCGGGCCATCGAGATCGGCGCCGGTAACGGGCTGAACTTCGCCCACTATCCCGGCGCCGTCTCGGAGGTCGTGGCGCTGGAGCCGGAACGCTCGCTGCGGCAGCTCGCCGTCCGCTCCGCCCTGCGCGCGGAGGTGCCGGTGGACGTGGTGCCGGGGGCCGCCGAGGCGCTGCCGGTCAAGAGCGAGGCCTTCGACGGGGCGGTGGCGTCCCTGGTCCTGTGCACCGTACGGGATCTGCCCCGGGCGCTCGCCGAGATCAGGCGGGTCCTGCGGCCCGGCGGCGAACTGTGGTTCTTCGAGCACGGGTCGGCGCCGGGCCGGGCGCTGGCCACGGCGCAGCGGGTGGCCGACCGGACCCTGTGGCCGCTGCTCTTCGGCGGCTGTCACACGGCCCGGGACCCGCTGGCCGCGATCGAGGCGGCGGGCTTCGAGATGGGCACGTACCGCAGGCTGCGGATTCCGGAGACGGGCCTCCAGGTGCCCTCCTCCCCCTGTGTGCTGGGCGTGGCCCGCAAGCCGTTCACCGAGGACTGAGGGCCGAGAGCTGGGGCCGAACCGGATGGTGGAGCGCTTCGCCCGGTCTGTCGTGGCGTGTTCCGTCCGGCCTCACACGCTCCACTGCCGCAGCTCGTCGGCGATGGCGCGCACGTCCGCCTTGCCCTGCTTCACCAGCAGCGCCAGATCGCGGACCTGCTCGGGCGAGGTGATGACCTTGAGCCCGGAGGCGACGAGGTAGCCGTAGGCGACGGCCGAGGCGAACATCGCGTTGGAGTGTTCGAGGGCGGGCACGTGCAGGAGCAGTTGCAACAGGGCGGCTGCCCGCGCGTGCGGGTCGCTGTAGACGGCGCTGCCGAAGATCTCCGCGTCATGCCGTGCGACGGCGGCGACGAGCGCACCCCAGTCGACGACCTGCGGGTCTCCGGGCGTCTTGTGCTCGGCGACCATCAGCAACCAGGAAAGGTCGATCCGAAGGTTCAACGGGTGCCTTCGCGCTCCGGGCCGAACTCCTCGGCGAACACCGACTCGTACTGCTTCATGAAGTCGGCCGCGGCCTCGACGAAGGTGTGTCCCACCTCGCCCGCGTCCTGCTGGACGAGTTCCTCTATGTAGCGGTTCACGCTCATCCCCCTCTGCAGCGCGCGCTGCCGCGCGGCCTCGGCGGTGGCCTCGTCCACTCGAACGTTCAGCTGAGTCTTGGGCACCCGACCACGCTAGCGCGGCCGTGCTAGCACCGGCAAGGGGAGCGCGGGGGCGGGGGCGCGGGGCGCCGCGCCCGGACTGTGGAATGCGATCGACGCCCTGTCGCCGCGGATGGTGGGATGGCCGTCATGAACGATCTTTCGATACGGTCCGCGACCCCGGCCGATCTGGACACGGTCCTCGCCTTCTGGAAGGTGGCCGCCGAGGGCACCAGCATCAGCGACGACGGGGACGGGGTCGCACGCCTGGTGGAACGCGACCCCGACGCCTTGATACTCGCGGAGCGGGAGGGAGCGCTGGTGGGCACGGTCATCGTGGGCTTCGACGGCTGGCGCTGCCATCTCTACCGGCTCGCGGTCCACCCGGACCAGCGGCGCCGGGGCGTGGGCGGCGCCCTCCTGGCGGCGGCCGAGGAACGGTTCGTCGCGCTGGGCGGGCGGCGCGCCGACGCCATGGTCCTCGACCGCAACACATCGGCCCACCCCGCCTGGCGCGCGGCGGGCTACGAGCCCCAGCCGCAGTGGAGCCGCTGGGTGAAGCACCTGACCGGCTGAGCGGTAGGGCGGGCGCCGCTGGGCAGACGCCCTACGATGACATGCCCTCCGTCACCCCCTGCCGAAAGGTGTGAACGTCCGTCCATGGACGAGCCTCCCAGTAGCCGACACCGCCGACACCGCGCGGTCCCCCCGCCCCTGCCCGATCATGGGACGGAGGTGAACCGATGATCGAAGTGCTGCTGCTGCTCGTCGCCCTGCTGCTCTGCGTCGCCTGCGGCGCGTTCGTCGCGGCGGAGTTCTCCCTGACCACGGTGGAGCGCGGCGAGCTCGAACGGGCTGTCGAGCGGGGCGACCGGGGTTCCGCGAGCGCGCTCAAGGCCGTCCGGAGCCTCACCTTCCAGCTCTCGGGGGCCCAGCTCGGCATCACCGTGACCAATCTGGTGATCGGCATGCTCTCCGAACCGTCCATCGCCAAGCTGATCCGCGGCCCCGTCGAAGCGGCGGGGCTGCCTCCCGCCGCCGCGTCCACCCTGGCGCTCGTCCTCGGCACGGCGCTGTCCACGGTGGTCCTGATGGTGGTCGGCGAACTGGTCCCGAAGAACTGGGCGATCTCCTCCCCGCTCGCCGTGGCCAAGGCGGTGGCCACACCGCAACGCGTGTTCACCGCGCTGTTCCGCCCCTTCATCAGCCACCTCAACAACACGGCCAACCGGATCGTGCGCCGCTTCGGTCTGGAACCGACCGAGGAGCTGGCCTCCGCCCGCAGTCCGCAGGAGCTGGTGGCGCTGGCCCGGCACTCCGCGAAGGCGGGTGCGCTGGAGGCGGACACGGCCGAACTGTTCGTCCGCACGCTGAACCTCTCGGAGCTGACCGCGGAGAACGTGATGACGCCGCGGGTGCAGGTGACCGCGTTGGAGCTGCGCGCGACGGCCGAGGACGTCGCCAACGCCACCCGGGCGACCGGTCTCTCCCGTTTCCCCGTCTACCGGGGCAGCCTGGACACCGTGGTCGGCGTGGCCCACATCAAGGACGTGCTGGCGATCCCCGCCGACCGGCGGCCCCACACGCGGATCTCGGAACTGCTGCGCGAGCCCCTGCTCGTACCGGAGACGCTCACCGTGGACCGGCTGCTGGACCGGTTGTCCGGAAGGCTCGCCATGGCCGTGGTGATCGACGAGTACGGCGGGACGGCCGGAGTCGCGACGTTGGAGGACATCGTGGAGGAAGTCGTCGGCGAGGTCCGGGACGAGCACGATCCGCACGAGACGCCGGACCTCGCCGCCGCCGGTGAGGACGCCGACGGGCGGACCCTGTGGTCGGCCGACGGAGCGGCGCGCACCGACCAGCTCCGCCGGATCGGTCTGCGGGTGCCGGACGGGCCCTACGAGACCCTCGCGGGGCTGATCGCCGCCGAGATCGGACGGATCCCGACGGTGGACGACAGCGTCGAGCTGGAGGGATGGCGGATCGACGTGGTCGACGCCTCGGGCCGCCGTGCCGCGCGGGCCCTGCTGCACGCCCCACTGCCGGGGGCCGAGGACCGGGCGGAGGACAAGCGGTGATCGTTCTCCAGCTCTTCATCGGCCTGCTGACCCTGGTGGCCAACGCCTTCTTCGTGGGCGCCGAATTCGCGCTGATCTCGGTGCGCCGCAGCCAGATCGAACCGGAGGCCGAGGCCGGGAACCGGCGGGCCCGCAGTGTCATCTGGGGCCTGGAACACGTCTCCGCGCTGCTCGCCGCCGCCCAGCTCGGCATCACGCTCTGCACCCTGGTGCTGGGCATCGTCGCCGAACCGGCCATCGCGCATCTGCTGGAGCCGGCCTTCGACGCGGTGGGGGTGCCGCACGGGCTGGTCCACCCGCTGTCGTTCGTCATCGCGCTGGGCGTGGCCACCTATCTGCACATGCTCCTGGGCGAGATGGTGCCGAAGAACATCGCGCTGGCCGAACCGGCGCGGAGTGCCCTGCTCCTGGGCCCCCCGCTGGTCGCGATGGCCCGTGCCCTTCGGCCGGTGATCTTCGCGATCAACGCGTTCGCCAACACCCTGCTCAAGCTGTTGCGGGTGGAGACGAAGGACGAGGTCTCCGCGACGTTCTCGGACGACGAACTGGCCCGGCTGGTCCAGGACGCCGGAGATGCCGGGCTGGTCGACGACCGCTCCGCGCAACGCCTCCACCACGCCCTGGAGCTGGGCCGCCGACCGGTGCGGGACGTGGTCATGCCCGTCGACCGCGTGCTGTACGCCAGGGTCGGCACCACCCCGGAGGAGCTGGAGCGGCTCTCGTCCGAGTCGGGGTTCTCCCGCTTCCCGGTGATGGACAGCGAGCAGCGCATCCTCGGGTACCTCCATGTGAAGGACGCCCTGGACGCGACGCCCCGGGACGTCCCCTTCCCGGTGACAGCGATGCGGCCGATCGCCCGCGTGCGGGCGGCGACTCCGCTGGACGACGTGCTCACCGCCCTGCGGCGCAGCCGGACCCATCTGGCGGCCGTTCTCGACGCGGACGGCCGACTGGCCGGCATGGTCACGATGGAGGACGTACTCCGCGAACTCGTTGGACGGCCGGGACCCCGCTGACCTGCTGGCCTCCCGGCCTACCGACCGGTACGCTGATCTGGCCATGGATTTGAATGCCTCCTACACCAGTCTCGTCGCGGTCGGCGACTCGTTCACCGAGGGCATGTCGGACCTGCTCCCCGACGGCGCCTACCGGGGCTGGGCCGACGTCCTCGCCGCCCGGCTCGCGGTCCGGTCCCCCGGTTTCCGGTACGCCAATCTCGCCGTACGCGGGAAGCTCATCGGCCAGATCGTCGACGAGCAGGTCGAGGCGGCGGCCTCGCTCCAGGCCGATGTGGTCACCCTCGTCGGCGGACTCAACGACACGCTGCGCCCGAAGTGCGACATGGGGATGGTCAGGGGGAGGCTCGAAGAGGCCGTGGAGCGTCTCGCACCGACCTGCAAGCAACTGGTGCTGATGCGCAGCCCCGGGCGGAGCGGGCCGGTGTTCGACCGGTTCCGCCCCCGGGTGGAGGCGCTGTTCGCCCTGATCGACGATCTGGCCGGGCAGCACGGCGCCGCGGTGGTGGATCTCTACTCCGCGCCCTCGATCGCCGATCCCCGGATGTGGGACGTCGACCGGCTCCATCTCAACACCGAAGGCCACCGGCGCGTCGCCGAGGCCGTCTGGCAGACCCTGGGACTGCCGACCGAACTGGAGTGGCGTGCGCGGATGCCCGCGACCGCGCCGCCGCGCTGGGCGGCCCGGCGAACGGAGGACATCCGCTTCGCCCGTCAGCACCTGGCCCCCTGGATCGGGCGGCGGCTCACCGGGCGCTCCTCAGGCGACGGGCGCTCGGGCGCCCAGTTCGACGCCACGACGGGCCGGGCCTTCTGGATCACGCCGACGGACGCGGAGAACCCGGGCCCGGTGACGGGGTGGCGCCGCGCCGTCTCCCCCGGCACCACGGTGGGCACCGCGGAGACCGACTGAACCGGTCGCCCGGGTCTGCACCCTCCCCCGCTCCTTCGTAGCAACCCACAAACCGGGGCGCGTCGCTGGCCTGCACAAACCGCCAGTAGAATCCCTTTACGTGACTGCTGTGTCTGCGAAGCCTCGCATCCCCAATGTCCTGGCCGGCCGCTACGCCTCCGCGGAGCTCGCCGTCCTCTGGTCCCCCGAGCAGAAGGTGAAGCTGGAGCGTCAGCTGTGGCTGGCGGTGCTGCGCGCTCAGAAGGACCTCGGGATCGAGGTGCCCGATGCGGCGCTGGCCGACTACGAGCGTGTGCTGGACCAGGTGGACCTGGCCTCGATCGCCGAGCGCGAGAAGATCACCCGGCATGACGTCAAGGCCCGGATCGAGGAGTTCAACGCCCTCGCCGGTCATGAGCAGGTCCACAAGGGCATGACCTCCCGGGACCTGACGGAGAACGTCGAGCAGCTCCAGATCCGCCTTTCGCTGGAGCTGATGCGCGACCGCACCGTGGCCGTACTGGCCCGGCTCGGCAAGCTCGCGGCGGAGTACCGCGAGCTCGTCATCGCCGGACGCTCGCACAACGTCGCCGCGCAGGCGACGACGCTGGGCAAGCGCTTCGCGACCGCGGCCGACGAGATGCTGGTCGCCCACGGCCGCCTGGAGGACCTCCTCTCCCGCTACCCGCTGCGCGGGATCAAGGGCCCGGTCGGCACGGCGCAGGACATGCTGGACCTGCTCGGCGGCGACGCGGGCAAGCTCGCCGACCTGGAACAGCGCATCGCCGGGCACCTCGGCTTCGCCGAGGCGTTCACCTCGGTGGGTCAGGTCTACCCCCGATCGCTCGACTACGACGTGGTCACCGCTCTGGTGCAGCTCGCCGCGGCGCCCTCCTCGGTGGCGAAGACGATCCGCCTGATGGCCGGCCACGAACTGGTGACCGAGGGCTTCAAGCCCGGCCAGGTCGGCTCGTCCGCGATGCCGCACAAGATGAACACGCGCTCCTGCGAGCGGGTGAACGGTCTGATGGTGATCCTGCGCGGCTACGCCTCGATGACCGGCGAGCTGGCGGGCGACCAGTGGAACGAGGGCGACGTGTCCTGTTCCGTGGTCCGCCGGGTGGCGCTCCCGGACGCGTTCTTCGCGTTCGACGGCCTCCTGGAGACCTTCCTGACGGTGCTGGACGAGTTCGGCGCGTTCCCCGCCGTCGTGGCGCGCGAGCTGGACCGCTACCTTCCGTTCCTGGCCACCACCAAGGTCCTGATGGGCGCTGTCCGGGCCGGAGTGGGCCGCGAGGTGGCGCACGAGGCGATCAAGGAGCACGCGGTCGCCTCCGCCCTCGCGATGCGCGAGCAGGGCGCCGAGCGCAACGAGTTGCTCGACAAGCTCGCCGCGGACGAGCGGATCCCGCTGGACCGCGCGCAGTTGGACGAGCTGATGGCCGACAAGCTCTCGTTCACGGGTGCCGCCGGCGACCAGGTTTCGTCGCTGGTCGCCCGGATCGAGAAGATCACCGAGCAGTACCCCGAGGCCGCGAAGTACGCCCCCGGCTCGATCCTCTGACCGGCACCGCCCTCACCGCATGACCCCCGAAGAGCTGAGCGCCGCCCGTGGCCGCATCGTCCCCGATGTGGCCGCGGGCGGTCTGCGCGTGCTCTTCTGCGGCATCAACCCGAGCCTGACGACGGCGGTGACGGGCCACCACTTCGCCCACCCCGGGAACCGGTTCTGGCCGGTCCTGCACCGCTCGGGTTTCACGCCCCGGCAGCTGCGTCCGTCGGAGCAGGCCGAGTTGCTCGGTCTCGGACTCGGCATATCACCAACGTGGTGGCGCGGGCCACGGCCCGGGCCGACGAGCTCGGCGCGGACGAGTTCCGGGAGGGCGGGGCCGCTCTGACGGCGAAGGTCGAACTGCTCGCGCCCCAGTGGCTCGCGGTGGTCGGCATCACCGCCTACCGCACGGCCTTCGGGGAGCCCCGGGCTCGGATCGGCCCCCAGGACCGCACGGTCGGCGGCGCCCGTGTGTGGGCTCTGCCCAACCCCAGCGGTCTCAACGCCCACTGGACGGTCC
The DNA here is from genome assembly GCF_044768525.1 of Streptomyces sp. NPDC091287. Classification (NCBI taxonomy): domain Bacteria; kingdom Bacillati; phylum Actinomycetota; class Actinomycetes; order Kitasatosporales; family Streptomycetaceae; genus Streptomyces; species Streptomyces sp. NPDC091287. Next base: position 78,520 of record NZ_JBIVUV010000020.1, on the reverse strand, counting down.
CGAGCATGGCCGACGAGTACGCCCGCCTCCGGGACGCCGTCCTCACCGGGCCCCCGACCGACCAGGCTGCCCCCGGCCCCGCGCCGACCGACTGAACCGCTCCGGCCCACGCCTCTCCCCCGGGCCTCACGCCCGCGCCTCTCCCCCCGGGCCTCACGCGTCCCGGTTGCGGACCGCCCACCAGCCCGCCAGGAGCGCTGCCGCCGCCCATAGGGCGGTCACCGCCAGGCCGGTCCACGGCCCCGGACCGTCTTCCGGATTCTGGTGCAACACCGCCTGCCCCGCGCGGTCGGGCAGATATGTCACCACCGCGGTGGCAACGTCCACCAACACGAAGGGGACGATGAGGAAGAGCGGTATGAGCAGGCCGAGCACCGCCACCGCGCTCCGCAGGAGCGCCGCGAGGCCCGCCGCGAGCAGTGCCATCAGCGCCAGGTAGATCCCCCCGCCGAAGGCGGCACGCAGCGCACCCGGGTGCCCCAGGCCCATCGCGTGCTCCCCCAGGAAGAGCTGACCGACCAGGAACGACGTGAAGCTGGTCACCAACCCGACGACGAGCGCCGATCCGCCGATCGCCGCCATCTTCGCCGCGTAGAGGAGGGAGCGTCGGGGAACCGCGGCAAGCGATATGCGCAGGGCTCCGTTGAGGAACTCGGAGGAGACCGCGGTCGCGCCGAACGCGATGGCCGCGATCTGCCCGAAGGTCAGCGCGAAGAAGGCGTTGAGGAGCGCATCGGATCCAGGCTGTTCCGCTTGCTCCTGGCCGGTGGTTCCCAGGATGAGCACGGTGATGGTGAGGGTGGTGGCGAGGACGGCCGTCAGGGAGCCGAGAATCGACCGTATCGATCTGATCTTGATCCACTCGGAGTGGAGTACCGCCGTCAGGGTCATGGTCACGCCTCCTGGCGGTTGCTGGTGGCCGAAGCGGCGAAGGGGGTGTCGTCCGCCGTGAGGTCGAGGTAGGCCTGCTCCAATGTGGCGCGCTCATCGCCCAGTTCGAGCAGGGGAATGCCTTCGCCGGCGACGATCGCGCCGATCTCCTCCGCCGTGACGCCGTCGATCACCCAGCGGCCGTCCTCGGCCTGCACTCCGGTCAGGCCCTTGGAGGCCAGCGCCGAGTGAAGCCTGCCCGGTTCGGTCGTTCGCAGGCGTACGCGGGGACGGCTACGCGAGTCGAGGAACTGCTTCATCGACATATCGGCGAGCAGCCGGCCCCGGCCGAGCACCACCAAGTGGTCGGCGAAGGAAGCGGTCTCGTTCATGAGGTGGCTGGAGACCAGCACCGTCCGGCCCTCGCGGGCGAGCCGCTTCATGAGTTCGCGGATCCAGATGATGCCTTCGGGATCCAGCCCGTTCGACGGCTCGTCGAGCATGACCACCCGCGGGTCGCCGAGCAGGGCGGCCGCGATGCCGAGACGCTGGCGCATGCCGAGGGAGAAGGACTTGATCCGCCGTGCGCCCACGTCGCCGAGCCCGGTCTCCTCCAGCACGGCCCTCACCCGCGACATGGGTATCCCGTTGCTCGCGGCGAGTACGGCCAGATGGCTGCGCGGTGTGCGTGAGCCATGGGCGGCCTGGGCGTCGAGCAGAGCGCCGACGCTGCGCAGCGGTTCGGTGAGCCGCGCATAGGGCCTCCCCCCGATCGTGGCCGAGCCGCCGGTCGGCCGGTCCAGGCCGAGGACGAGACGCATGGTCGTGGACTTGCCGGCGCCGTTGGGGCCGAGGAATCCGGTGACCCTGCCCGGTTGAACGCGAAAGCTGAGGCGGTCCACCGCACGGGTGGTTCCGTACTCCTTGGTGAGCTCGTGGACGTCGATGCTGGTCATGTCCACCAGCCTGGCCGGTACGCCGGGCGGCCCGCCTCCCCCGTCAGCGGGGATCGTCTCCCTCTCATGGGGGAGCCGGTGCGCCCGGCCCGCTGGGACGATGAGGACATGCACCGCATCCTCACCCCGCTGACCAGCGCGGTCACTTACAGCCGCTGGTTGCACATGTTCATTCCGGCTGCCGCGGCCAGTGTGTGGTTCTTCATCTCGGACCAGCTCTGGATGCCCCTGCTCTTCGCGGTGCCCGTGGGCCTCATACCCGCGATGCGGCTCGAGGAGGGTCTGCAGGCGCAGTTGCTGCTGACTCCGTCCGAGCGTGGGCAGCCCGACGCCTCCATCTCGGTGGCTTCCTCGACGAGTTGGGCGGAGCGGTGGCGGACCGTGCTCTGGCTGGAGGTGCGGCTCCTGATCTCGGCCGCGGCGATCATGGCCCTCTGGCTGCCCGTGGCGTCGATCGAGCTCGTCCTGTCGGCGACGGGCAGGCCTCCGGACGGGCTGGTCCAGGGCATGAGCCCGCACTGGTGGAACGCGCTGCTCGCACCACTGCCGATCATTCCGCTGCTCGTTCTGGTGGTGCTCGGCGGCCGGCTCAGTACGGCGGCCGCCCGGTGGCTGCTCGGCCCGTCGCCGACGGACCGGCTGAGCGTGCTGGAGGAGCTGACCGAGCAGTTGTTGGAGCGCAATCGCATGGCGCGGGAGCTGCACGATTCCATCGGCCATGCGCTGACGGTGGCGGTGGTGCAGGCCGGTGCGGCGCGGGCGGCGAATGATCCGGCGTTCACCGAGCGGGCGCTGGCCGCCATCGAGGAGACGGGGCGTGATGCGCTGGAGGACCTGGAGCGGGTGCTGCGGGTGCTGCGTGAATCCGGCACACCCGTGAGCCGGCGGCCGACGCTGGGAGAGGCGGAGCGACTGCTGGACTCCGCGAGGAGTTCCGGGGCGCGGGTGGATGCGCGGGTGTCCGGGGATCTCGGTCTGGTCCCGGCGCCGGTTTCGCGGGAGGGGTACCGGATTCTTCAGGAGAGCCTCACCAATGTGCTCCGTCACGCGGGGCCGGTACCCATCCGGGTGAGCATCACGGTGGCCGACGGGCGGCTGGAGTTGGAGGTGATCAATCCGCTCTCCGGGGCGGCCGGTCTGCCGGGGAGCGGCAGTGGGCTGCGCGGTATGCGGGAGCGGGCCGCGCTGCTGGGCGGGAAGGCGCGGATGGAGTCGCGGGAGGGCGATTGGCGGGTGCGCGTGAGCCTCCCGCTGGACGGCATACGCTGGTCGGATGCCCTTCACCGTTCTTCTGGTCGATGACGAGCCACTGGTACGCGCCGGACTGCGTGCCGTGCTGGAGGCCCAGCCCGATATCGAGGTGGTGGGCGAGGCGGCGGACGGCGCGGCGGTGCTCCCCCTGGTGAACCGGTTGCGGCCCGATGTGGTGGCGATGGATGTGCGGATGCCGCTGATGGACGGCATCGAGGCGACCCGGCTGGTGCTGCGTACGGTGCCGGATCCCCCGAAGATCCTGGTGGTGACGACATTCGAGAACGACGAGTACGTGTACGAGGCGTTGAGGGCGGGGGCGGACGGCTTTCTGCTCAAGCGAGCCAGGCCGGCGGAGATCGTGCATGCCGTGCGTCTGGTGGCCGAGGGGGAGTCCCTGCTGTTCCCGGCGGCGGTCCGGCAGCTCGCCGCCGAGTACGGCACGGACAAAGCACGGGCCGCTCTCGACCGGGCGGCGCTCACCGAGCGGGAGGCGGCGGTGCTCCGGTTGATGGCCCGAGGCCTGTCGAACGCGGAGATCGCGGCCACCCTCGTCGTCGGGACGGAGACGGTGAAAACCCATGTCAGCTCGGTTCTGGCGAAGTTGGGGGCCAGGGATCGTACCCAGGCGGTCATCGCCGCGTACGAGTCCGGGTTCGTCGCTCCGGGGTGACCGAGGTTGCGGCTCGATACCGGCTTCCCTCGCTGGCCGCAGGGCTCCCGGCCAGCGAGTACGATCCGGCAGACATGCGCACGAGCTGGGAGGACATACCGTGGGCCGGCTGACCGGTGGGGACCCCTCGCTGTTGCGACGGATCAATTCCGCGGTAGTACTGCACGCCCTGAGAGGGGCCGGCGCGCCGACGCTGACGGACCTGACACGGATCACGGGGCTGTCCCGGCCGACGGTCGAAGGGGTCGTGGAGGGGCTGTTCGAAGCGGGGCTCGTGGTCGAGGCGCTGCCCGACGAGGGCGAGGCGCGGCGCCAGGGGCGCCCTGCCCGGAGATTCCGTTTCCGGGCAGAGGCGGGGCATCTCCTCGGGGTGGAGATCGGTCCGCACCGGGTGTCGGCGCTCATCTCGGGGCTCGACGGCCGGATCGTCGGGGCGGGCTCCCGCGTGGTGTCGGAGACCGCCGGCGCGGATGACCGGCTCGACCAGGTACGGGCCGTCATCGCGGACGTACTGCGACGCACCGGGGTGGCCCGGAGCAGTCTGCGTGCGGTCGGCGTTGGCAGTCCCGGGATCGTGGAGGCCGACGGCACCGTGCGGCTGGGTACGGCGTTGCCGGACTGGACCGGCCTCGCGCTCGGGGAGCGGCTTCGCCGTTCGTTCCGCTGCCCCGTGCTCGTCGAGAACGACGCCAACGCCGCCGCGGTGGCCGAGCACTGGAAGGGCGCGGCCACCGAGTCCGACGACGTGGTCTTCGTGCTGGCTGGGCTGAGCCCGGGGGCGGGGTCCTTGATCGGCGGGCGTCTGCACCGGGGGTTCGGCGGGGCCGCCGGGGAGATCGGCGCTCTGCACCTGCTGGGCAGGGACGTGACGCCGGAGCATCTGCTGTCGACGACGGACACGCCACTGGACCCGCTGGACGAGCTTGCGGTGGCCGCGGTGTTCGCCAAGGCCAGGGAGGGCGACGCGGGGGCCCAGGCGGCGGTTGAGCGCTTCCTTCAGCGCCTGGTGCACGATGTGGCGGCGCTGGTGCTGGCGCTCGACCCGGAGCTGGTCGTGGTGGGTGGTTGGGCCGCCGGACTGGACGGGGTGCTGGAGCCCCTGCGCAGAGAGCTGGCCCGCTACTGCCTGCGCCCGCCCCGGGTGACCCTGTCGCTCCTCGGGGAGGCCGCGGTCGCGACGGGGGCGTTGCGGCTCGCCCTGGACCACGTCGAGGAGGAGCTGTTCGCCGTCGAGGGGGCCGTGACGGCCCGCCGCTGACCGCGGTGAGGGCCGGCACACGGACCGCGTGCGCATCGGCGGGCCGGGGCACGGGCGCTGCCCCGGGAGCCGGTTGATCACGGGCGCTTTCCCTGAGCGGGGTGAATCACCGACGCTTTCCCTGAGCGGGGTGGATCGCCGACGCTTTCCCCTGAGCCGGATCGGGCGGGGAAACACGCGCGCCCGCCGGCTCCCGGGGACTGGAGTCCTTGAGAAGCGGCGGGCGTGGGGCCGAGCGGGTCGGAGGCGTCAGGAGGCCTGGCGCTCCGGCTGTTCGTCGTGGCTGATCTCCAGCGCGCCGGAGTCCCCGAAGGTGAGTCGGCAGGTGTCCGCGCGGTAGGTGGCGACGGACACGGCAGCCGTACCGTCCGCGGTGAAGTAGCGGGTGGTGACGACGAGGACGGGGGCGCCGGGGAGCCGGTCCAGCTCCTTGGCGTCGGCCGCGCGCGCCGAGCCGAGCTCGACGGAGCGGTCCTGGCCTTGCAGGTCGAGCCGGTGCAGCTCGCGCAGCACGCTCCGGGCGCGGACGGCGCCGGACGGGGCCTCGATGGCGGAGAGGTCGGGCACCGAGGCAGCGGGGATGTAGAGGAGTTCCGCCGCCACCGCCTGCCCCTGGGTGTCACGGATACGGCGCACCACGTGCACCGCTTCGGCGGGGTCGGTGCCGAGCATGGAGGCCACCGCCGCGGGGGCCTTGTCCATGACGCTGTCGACCGGCTGCCAGGCCTCGCCGCTGACGCCGCCCGTCCATTCGTGCTGGGCGGTGGAGACGGCGATGCCCACGCGCGGCGGGGCGACGGTCGTCCCGACACCACGGCGGCGCTGCAGTCTGCCTTCGAGTTCGAGCTGCTCCAGGGCCTGCCGGAGCGTGGCTCGCGCGACACCGAACCGCGCCGCGAGGTCCCGCTCGTTGGGCAGGATCTCCCCCACCGCAAAGTCCGAGTCGAGTGCCTCACTGAGCACGGTCTTGAGGTGCCAGTACTTCGGCTCCTGTACCGATTCCAGCTGCGTGGTCCCCACCCTGATCCTCCGCAATCGCCCGGCGTCTTTTCCGCGACGTTATTTATTAAAGGTTCCTGTCTTAAGTGAAGACCCTAGGACGGCATACTCCCTTGGTCAAGACCAATCCTTATTCCGTAACGGAACGAAACGGGACTCTGGCGCAGAGCGTTCACACGACGTTCGTGGTGCCGTGAGGCGAGCGCAGCACAGAGCCCCGCCATCACGGCGGATGGCGGGGCTCTGACCAGGCCCGCGGCGGGCCTGTGGGGCACCAGGGGACCGAGGGGGCCGGTGGTCCTTTTGGTTATGCGACGGGCAGCCCGGAAAGCTTGTCCGGATTACGAATGATATAGGCGCATTGAATAACACCTTGGCTGACTTCGATCTGGAAGACGGTGTCGGCCTTCCCTCCGACGAAGTAGACGGCGGCGGGCCCACCGTTGAGCTCCACGATGCGGACCTCCCCGTCCGGGCCGAGGCTCCCCGCCACGGCGAAGAGGAAGCGGCCGACCTTGTCCGCGGTCTCGATGATCCGCCGCGGCGCCTTCGCCTTGCCACCGCTGTCGCTGACCAGCCGGACGTCCGGGGCCAGCAGTGCGAGCAGCTGCTCGATGCCGCCTCCGGAGGCGGCGGCCAGGAAGCGTTCGGTGAGATCGCGGCGCTCGGCCGGGTCCACGTCGTAACGCGGCTTGCGCTCCTCCACATGCCGCCTGGCACGGCCGGCGAGCTGCCGGACGGCCTCCTCGGTGCGGTCCAGGGCGGTGGCGATCTCGGCGTACGGGAACCCGAAGGCCTCCCGGAGCACGAACACCGCACGCTCCAGCGGCGAGAGTGATTCGAGGACGACCAGCACGGCCAGCGACACGGAATCGGCGAGGACGGCGCGCTCCGCGGTGTCCGGCACGGCGGGGCCGAACTCCGTGACCACCGGCTCCGGCAGCCAGGGCCCCGTGTACGACTCCCGGCGTGACTGGAGGTGCCGGAGCCGGTCGATGGCCAGCCGGGTGGTGATCCGCACCAGGAAGGCCCGCGGCTCCCGGATGTCCTCGCGCGCCGCCGCCGACCACCTCAGCCATGCCTCCTGGACCACGTCCTCGGCGTCGGCGATACGGCCGAGCATGCGATAGGCGACACCGGTGAGAACGGGCCGGTGTTCTTCGAAGAGCTCGGTCGCGGTGTCGACGGTCATCGGCCCATCCCAGCCCACCGGTCACGCGCTGTCCAGCGGGAATCGCCAAGCCCCTTGAACTACAAGCTACCCGGCGGTAATTGTTGTTGACGAGATGTCTACCCACTCCAGGGAGCAGCAGCATGACCACCACGGCCTCCTTCACCGTCGCAACGGCCGACGGCCCCCACCCGGTCTCGGTCGCGTACGAACGGACCGGCTCGGGCGAACCGTTGCTGCTCCTGCACGGCATCGGGCACCACCTGAGGGCCTGGGACCCGGTGGCGCGGATCCTGGCCGCCGAGCGCGAGGTGATAGCCGTGGATCTGCCCGGCTTCGGCACCTCGCCCGCGCTGCCGGACGGCGTCCCCTACGATCCCGCCACTGTCGGGAGGGTGCTCGGAGCCTTCTGTGCCGAACTCGGCCTGGACCGCCCCCATGTGGCGGGGAACTCGCTGGGCGGCCTGCTCGCGCTGGAACTGGGGCGCACCGAGCTGGTGCGGTCGGTGACCGCGCTGTCCCCGGCGGGCTTCTGGACCGAGGCGGAACGGCGCTACGCCTTCGGCACCCTGCGGGCCATGCGCCGGAGCGCGCTTGCCCTGCCGGTGGGGCTGATCGAGCGCCTGTCGCGCAGCGCGGCCGGCCGGGCGGCGCTCACCAGCACCATCTACGCCCGGCCCGGCAGGCGTTCACCGGAGGCCGTCGTCGCCGAGACGCTCGCCCTGCGCGGAGCGACCGGCTTTCACCAGACGCTGGAGACCGGTAGGGGCCTGCTCTTCGGCGACGACGTCAAGGGCGTCCCCGTCTCCGTCGCCTGGGGCACCCGCGACCGGATACTGCTGCGCAGGCAGGGGGTCCGCGCCAAGCGGGTGATCCCCCACGCCCGGCTCGTGCGGCTGCCCGGCTGCGGGCACGTCCCGATGAGCGACGACCCGGCGCTCGTGGCCCGCGTCATCCTGGACACCAGCCGCTGAGCCGGCCCGTCGGGGCGTCGGCGCCCCGACGGGGAGTCGCGCTCCGGCGGCTCCGCGCCGCCCGAGGACGCCGGAGCCGTACGCCACACCGGCACCGACCAAGAGGCTTCCCACCCCCTGCGCGAGACCGTACGTCCCGGCTCCGACGAGAGGTGCGGTCAGGGCGGCGGAGACCGGGATCAGGCCGGAGAAGAGCGTGGCGCGTTCGGCTCCGATGCGCTGTATCCCGCTGTACCAGCAGACGAATCCGATCACGGTGACGACGACGGCCTGCCACAGCAGGGCCACCGCCTCGCCGCCCGTCGGGACGCGCAGGAACGACCCGCCGTCCATCAGCAGACCGAGCAGCGCCGACTCGACGGCCGCGACACCGCAGACCGTCGCGGAGAGCAGCTTCGGACCGAGCGGCCGCAGCACAGGGACGGCGAGGACCGCGAAGCCGACCTCTCCCACGAGCGCGCCCACCGAGAAGAGCACGCCCGCCAGGTCGGTGCGCCCCCAGCCCTGGACGGTGAACGCCCCCACCGCGACGAGGCCGGCCGCGTACAGCGTGACGCGGGACGGGCGGCGGCCGTCCAGCAGCGGGACGAGCACGCCGACCACGATCGGCGCACAGCCCACGAAGACACCCGGAACAGCTGGTTCCGCCGATTGTTCGGCCGCCAGGACCGCCAGGTTGAACCCGACCATGCCCACGGCGGCGAGCAACCCGATCCGCCCCCATTGGCGACGGGTGAGACGACGCAGCCGCGCCGTCGTGGAGTCGGGATCACGCCGCAGGAACGGGATGAGCAGGAGCGCGGCGAGACCGTAGCGGAGCGCCTGGCCACCCGCGAACGGGTAGTCGCCGAGGACACTGTTGGCCGTGAAGGATGCCCCCACCAGCACACACGCGAGGGCCGCGAGGAGGGCCCCGCGCAGAGAGGTTGCGTTCATGGGGTCGACGCTAGGGTCGACGACGGACCGGTTTAAGGTCCACTTCCATGACGTCTTCGGGGACCAATTCGCATCGTCCGTCGGCGGAATCCCTCTCTCCGGCGTGGGAGTTGCTGCTGCCCGCCGCCTCCGCGCCGGCGCGCGGTCGGGGGCGCGCACTCCGGTCCGCACTGCGGGAAGCGGTCCGCTCCGGCCGCCTCGCGGCCGGCACGAGGCTGCCCTCCAGCCGTGAGCTCGCCGCCGATCTGGGGGTGTCGCGCGGGCTGGTCACCGAGGCGTACGAGCAGCTCACCGCGGAGAGCTATCTGCGCAGCGGGCAGGGCGCGGGTACCTGGGTGAGCGCGGGCGTACGCGCGGCGGAGCGTCCCGTACGCGACCGCGCACCGCGCGCGGCGGGCGCGCTGGTGGACTTCCGGCCGGGCACCCCCGATCTGTCCCTCTTCCCGCGCAGTGCGTGGAGCGCCGCCCAGCGGACCGTGTTCGGCCGGCTGCCGCACGGCGCGCTGGGCTACCCCGATCCGCGCGGGCTGCCGGAGCTGCGTGAGGCGCTGGCCGGGCTGCTCGCCCGGCGCCGGGGCGTGGTGGCCGATCCGGAGCGGCTTGTGGTCTGTTCGGGGGTGGCCCAGGCGACGACCCTGCTCGGCTTCGTCCTCCGGGACGAGGGCGTGACCTCGGTCGGGGTGGAGGATCCGGGCAGCCCGGAACACGCCTCGCTGTTCGCGGCGACCGGTCTGGGCACGGTCCCCCTTCCTCTCGACGACGACGGCCTCGCCCTCGCGCCCCTGAAGCGCTCCGGGGTACGCGCCGTGGTGACCACGCCGGCGCACCAGTTCCCCACCGGAATCGGGTACTCCGCGCAGCGCCGCGGCGAGCTGCTCGACTGGGCTCGGGACGCGGACGCCGTGATCATGGAGGACGACTACGACGGGGACTTCCGGTACGACCGGGCGCCGGTGGGAGCCTTGCAGGGGCTGGATCCCGAGCGGGTCGTGTACACCGGTTCCGTGAGCAAGTCGCTGGCTCCCGGCCTGCGGCTCGGCTGGCTGATCGCCCCCGCCGCGCTCACCGGGCGGATCGTCGCCCGCAAACGGACCATGGATCTGGGCAACCCGGTGATCGACCAGGCCGTCCTGGCCGACTTCATCGTGCGCGGCGGCTACGACCGGCAGTTGCGGCGCTGCCAGCGGGCCTACCGGGAACGCCGGGACGCCCTGGTGGCCGCGCTCGACGAGCACTTCCCCGGCGCGACGGTCAGCGGCATCGCGGCGGGCCTGCACATCATCGCCCGACTGCCCGCGCGGTACGGCCCCGAGGACGTCTTCCTGAAGCGGGCGGCCGGGGCGGGCATCGCGCTGCGGCCGCTGCGCGACTGCGGAACGGCCGACTCCGACGACGGCACCCTGCCCCTCGTCCTGGGCTACGCCCATCTCGCCCCCGGCGACATCGCCCGGGGGGTCGCCGCGCTGGCGGCCGCGTGGCGTTCCGGCCGGTCCGTCCCCGGCTGACGGGCGCCGTTCACCCGGGGTTGGGACTCCCGCCGCCGCGGGGCACTAGGCATGGGCCAAGACCGGCGCCGGTCCGGGTCTTCTCGCGAACGGCGCACCGCCCGCCCACCTCCCTGGAGGCGCTTCGATGTCCTACCGTCCGCGTATTCCCTCGCCCGGCCGCCGTGCCGTCCTGCGCGGCTCGCTGATCGCCCCGGCGGCGGTCGCCCTCTCCCCCGCGACCGCTTCGGCGGCGGCGCCCGCGCTGCACCTGGCGGGGCGGCCCGAAGCGTCGTGGGGTGTGCAGGTGGGCAGCGTCACCGCCTCGTCGGCGCTCCTGTGGGTGCGCTCGGACCGGCCGGCCCGGATGCTGGTGGAGACCTCGGCGACCGAGTCGTTCCGGCGGGTCCGCAGGTGGCACGGGCCGTCGATCGGCCCCGGTACGGACTTCACCGGCACCACACCCCTGTACGGTCTGCCCGCGGGCGAACAGGTGCACTATCGCGTGACGCTCGCCGATGCGGCCGATCCACGCCGTACCGGCAGACCGGTGTACGGGACCTTCCGTACCGCCCCGGCCCGGCGCCGCTCCGGGGTGCGGTTCCTGTGGTCGGGCGACATCGCGGGGCAGGGCTGGGGCATCAACCCGGACATCGGCGGCTACCGCGTGTACGAGGAGATGCGGCGTCTGGACCCGGACTTCTTCCTGTGCAGCGGCGACAGCATCTACGCGGACGGCCCGCTGGAGCCGAGCGTGACGCTGCCGGACGGCCGTATCTGGCGCAACGTCATGACCGAGGAGAAGGCGAAGGTCGCCGAGACGCTGGACGAATACCGGGGCAACTTCCGCTACAACCTGCTCGACCGGAACGTCCGCCGCTTCAACGCGCAGGTGCCCTCCGTCGTGCAGTGGGACGACCACGAGGTGCGTAACAACTGGTATCCCGGCCAGATCCTCGACGACGCGCGTTACACCGAGAAGAACGTGGACATCCTCGCGGCACGCTCCGTGCGCGCCTTCCACGAGTACGTTCCGCTCGCGCCCTCGTACGGTTCCGGGCGCCGTTCGCGGCTGTACCGGGTCGTGCACCACGGGCCGCTGCTCGACGTGTTCGTGCTCGACATGCGTTCGCACCGCAACGCCAACTCCCCGGGTCGGCAGGCCGACGACACGACGGGCATCCTCGGCGCCGAGCAGGCGCGGTGGCTGAAGCGCTCGCTGGCCGCCTCCCGGGCGGAGTGGAAGGTGATCGCCGCCGACATGCCGCTCGGCCTCGTGGTCCCGGACGGCGCGACGGACTTCGAGGCCGTGGCACAGGGCGATCCCGGGGCCCCGCTCGGGCGGGAACTCCAGATCGCCGAACTGCTCCGGTTCATCAAGCACCGCAGGATCACCGGCACCGTGTGGCTGACGGCCGACGTCCACTACACCTCGGCCCAGCACTACGCGCCGGAGCGGGCGGCGTTCAAGGACTTCGCCCCGTTCTGGGAGTTCGTGTCGGGGCCGCTGGCGGCGGGCGGCTTCCCGGCCAACGCGCTGGACGGCACCTTCGGCCCGGACCGGGTCTTCGTGCGGGCTCCCGACCGGGCCAATGTCTCGCCCATGGAGTCCCCGCAGTATTTCGGCGAGGTGGAGATCGACGGCGACAGTGCGGAGCTGACGGTGCGGCTGCGGGCCGAGGGCGGAGCGGTGCTGTTCACCAAGGTGCTCCGGCCGGGCCGCGTCGGGCAGTGAACCGAGGCTGGGGCAAGGCCCGTTGTCAGTGGTGGGTCCTACGCTTTTTTCATGACCCGATCCGTTCAGGCCTTGGCCTACGCACGCCCGTCCTCCCTGACGTCATCGCAGGTGGGGCCGTCCCTCGGTCTGGAGACCGCAGGGGGCCTCACCCCGCGCGGAGCGGAGGCGCACCCGCGGTTCTTCGCGGGCTTCCTCGCCGCCCCTCGGACAGCGGCACGCGGGCTGCTGGCGGTCGCGGACGTGGCCGCCGCCCGCTACTACCAGCGCACGTTGCCCGCCTCCCTGGACCCGGTGGTGACGGGCAACGGCGACCGGCTGCGCTTTGAGTCGTTCTCCGGCTGCTGCGGGGTGTACGCGCGCCTCGACGTGCTCCAGGAAGGTCTGGACGGCCGGGAGACCGGCCACGGAACGACGAATGTGGACGTGAACCCTCCGCTGCGGGAGGCGCTTTCGCGGATCACGGCGGATGATCCGCTGCATCTGCGGGTGGGTCCGGAGGAGCTGGCCGTGACCACGCTCGACGGTCCGGTGGTGGAGAAGAAGGTGCCGCTGCCCGACCGGTGGCTGCGCGGTTTCGCCGAGGCGCAGGTCGCCTCGGCCGGGTTCGATCTGCGGGCCGAGCTGACGGCGGCGCAGGCGGTGGCGTTCCTGAGTTCGCTGCCCCGCTCCCCCTCCTCGGGCCGTGCGGCACGCGGCGCCCGGTGGGTGGTGGCGTCCGGCGGGTCCCTGCGCCCGACGACCCGGCCGGTCCCGGGCGCGGTGTGCCTGCCGGGCCCTGAGCGGCTGGTGGCGTTGCAGCGGGTGTTGCGCGACGCGACGGCCCTGCGGGTGTACGGGCCGGTGGCCGACGGCGCGGCGGCGGCGAGCGCCTGGGAGGTGGTGCTGCCGGGGATGCGGCTCACGCTGACGCTCTCCCCCGACTCCTCCCGGGGGTTCTCGGGCGAGGGCGGCGTCCTGGAGGCGTTGGCCACGGATGACGCGGCGGCCGATGCCGAGCTGGTGTCGGTGCTGCTCGCCTGGGAGCCCCGGATCGAACCGGCTTCGCTGGCCGAGCAGGCGGGGCTGGGCGTGGAGCGGGTGCGCGCCGCGCTGACCCGGCTCGGCACGGCGGGCCGGGTCGGCTACGACCTGGCGGACGCCGCGTACTTCCATCGGGAGCTGCCGTACGACGCGGACCGGGTGGAGCGGCACAACCCGCGTCTCGTGGCGGCCCGCAGGCTGGCCGGTGAGGGCGCGGTGTCCCTCGACGGTGCGCGGGCGACGGTCGCCTCCGGGGACCGCCGCTACCAGGTGCGCGAGAGCGGTTCCGCGTTCACGTGCACCTGTCAGTGGTGGGCGGACTACCGGGGGCGGCGAGGGCCCTGTAAGCACGCGCTCGCGGTGCGTATGGTCCGCCGGGGTGCGACGGTCGCCGGTGGCACGCGATGAACGAGCTGCTCACCGCTGTACGGGCGGGGCGTCACCACGACGTGCCGCCGCTGGTGCTCGGTCTGGACCTGCCGGGCCGTCGTGCCGCCCTCGCCGGGTTGAAGGAGCTGCGCAAGGAGGTGCGGGGCTGGGACTGGCAGCGGCGGGACAAGATCCGCAAGGCGCTGCTGGTGGCCGGCGCGGGCTGTCACACCGGGGCGGCGGGGTGCGCCGCCTGGATCGGGGGCCGTGATCTGCGCGACTGGGCCCGATCTCCGTATCCGTTGATCCTGGCTTCGCTGAAGGACCGCGATCCGGCGTGGCTGGGCGATCTCGCCCACCGGTTCGCGGGGCGCGCGGCCCTCTCCGACGCGGAGTACACCTTCGTCGGCGAGCTGACGCGGATCGCCCAGGTCCCTCTCCCCGTCACGGACAACCTGGTCGTGGGATGGACGGAGCTGGTCAGCGCGGCTCGCTGGCGTGGCCGGACCCGGCGTCCGCTGACCGACATCCTGCGGGAGGATCCGCACTCCCCCGAGCTGGCGTCCCGGTTGTTCGAGATGCCGGAGCTGCCGCCGCAGGTCGACTTCTACGACGCGCCGGACTCGCAGGACCACTGGCCCGGGGCGCTGTGCGCACTGGCCGACGACGGGGTGTTGGACCGGGCACACCTGGTGGAGCGGTGCGTGACCCGTCTGATGCGCGGTGGCAGATCCGTCGATCAGCGGTTCTTCCTGGCCGTTCTCCTGCGACTGGGGACGACGGAGGAAGAGGAGGACCGGCATCTGCGGGACTGGACGGCGATGGCGACGGACGGGATCACGCCGGTCGCCTCGTACGCCCAGCAGGTGCTCGTACGGCTCGACGCGCGGGGGTTGTTGCCCACCCGGGAGCTGGCGGATGTGTCGGGCGCCGTGCTCTTCCGGCAGGAGAAGAAGCTGGTACGGGCCCAACTGACCCTGTTGGGCAAGGCGCTGCGCCGGGACGCCTCGACGGCGGACGAGCTTCTTCCGGCGGTCGCCGAGGCGTTCGTCCACGAGGGAATCGACGTCCAGGAGCGGTCTCTGAAGCTGGTCGCGCGGTATCTCCCCGCCGTCGCCGACCCGCCGGTGCGGGAGCAGTTGGCCTCCGCCGCCGCACAGTTGGGCCCATTGCACCGGGAGACGGTCATCGCCCTGTTCGGCGCTCCCGTGGAGGTGGAAGGGCCCGAGGCGTACGAGGAGTTCCTGCCGGCCGCGCCGGTGCTGCGGCGTCAGGAGCCCGCGCCGGGGACGGTGGCCGAGCTCGTCGAGGAGGTGGCCGCCCGGGTGAAGGCGCATGCGTCGGAACACCGGATCCCGTCGTCGGCCACCATGGACCCCTCGGTCGGGGTCACCGGTTTCGAGCGGGCGTTCGACGGCCTCGTCCGGGTGGCCCGGACCGACCGGGAGGAGCTGACGGGGGCTCTGCGGGAGGCACTGGCCGGTGTCCACTTCGTCGAGCAAGGCCTGTCTCCGTACATGATCGATCCTCGGTCCATCTCGACCTCGCACGGACTCTCCGTCGTGGTGGCCTCGCTGCTGGGCCTGGTGTCCGACCGGGACAGGGCCGCGTGGCGGGCGAAGACGACCGTCTCGGGGCCGGGCGCCTGTGCCCACGCCGCGCTGAACGGGGTGCTGCTCGACCGGGCGTGGGAGGCGGCGGAGGCGATAGCGGTCGGGGAGGCGCCGTTCCTGCTGGCCACGCCGACCTGGCACACCGGGGCGATCGAGGCGGCCGAGCTCGTCGAACGGCTGCGGACGTATCGGGAGGTGGGCGCCCGTCCCGGCCCTGCCGACTTCGGCCAGGCCCTGCTGCGGGTCCGTCGGGGCGGCGGCCCCGAGGGGGCGGACGTCGCTGCGGCGGCCGAGGCGCTGGGTACCGGCGAGGGCGACCGGCTGGCCGCCTGGATCCGTGCCGACGAGCCGGTGGCCCCGGTGCTCCGGCATCCGACGACCGCCGTCTCCCGCCCGTCGGCGGGCAATTGGTGGCAGCGGACGACGACCGGGGCCCGTCAGGTGCTGCTGGCGACCCAGGAACGACCGGTGATCCGGCGTGAGTTCCCCGAAGCCTTCCGCTGGCTGGGCCGGGCGCAGCTCCCCCGGGCGCAGGAGTGCTACCACTGGGGGCCCGAGCGGTCCGCACACTGGACGGCGACCCTGCCCGAGGATCCGGAGACGCTCGCCGCCTGGTTGATGCCGAACCTGCTGTTCGCCGCCGACCAGGGGCAGCGGGGAGCCGCCGGGTTCCTGCCGGCCCTGGCGGAGAGCGCGGGCGAGGTGGGCGGGGCGACGCATCTCGCGCTGGCCTACGGTCTCGGCGCGCGGTACCCGGAGGACCGGACGGCGGCGGTGGACGCCCTGCTCGTGCTGGCCGCGGGCGGCAGGCTTGACGGCGCGTCGCTCGGACGGGAGCTGGCGATCCTGGTCGACCGCGACCTGGTGAAGGTGAACCGCACGGCCGACGCGCTCGGCACGGCGGCCGCCACCGGCGCGTACCGAACGGTACTGACCGTGCTGGCCGCGATGCTGCCGGGTCTCCTGGCGTACGAGAAGACGCCCCGGGGGCTCGGCGACCTGCTGTCCGTGGCGGCCGAGTGCGCCGAACGCTGCGGTACGGGCGGGATCCCGTCGATAGCGGGGCTCGCGGCCACGGCGGGACGCAAGGGCACCTCCCAGACGGTCCGTCAGGCCGCCCGGCTGCTCGCGACGTTCCCTGCCGTGGCGGAGAGTTCCACGGAATCTGACCGAAAACGACGATAGGCGACCAGATCAACACGTAACCCATCAGTCACAAGGCGTTCGTGATCAGGCAACACCGTTCGTTCACAGTGAGGATATGACTGATGTGACCTCCGCGAAGAGCGCCCGCCGTCCGCACCACTGGCGGCGGGACCTGATCGAACTGGCCGCCCTGTTCACCGCCGTGGCCGTGGCCGACGCCATCGCCAACCTGATCGGACACCAGCCGGACGGGCCCTACCTGCTCGTGGCGTCGGCGGTGGCCCTGGTGGCCACCGCGGCGTTCCACACCTGGTGGGCGCGACGGCACAGTCACGCTCCCCCGTCCGGTGAGGGGGGCTCCGTGCCGGATCGAGCGGACGCGGCGGAGCGCGGGGCACGGGACGGGGCGGCGGGCGGGGCCGGGGGCAGCGGTGCGGGCAGGATCGCCGGCGCCGAGGAGACCACGCTGTGGCGGATGCGGACGACCGTGCGCGACGCCCCGGGCAGTCTGGCCGCGCTGTGCGTGGCCCTCGCCGGGCTCCGGGTGGACATCCTCACCCTGGGGACCCACCCGCTGGCGCGGGGGACCGTCGACGAGTTCCTGCTGCGGGCCCCGGCCTCGCTCCAGGCCCAGGAGCTGTCCCGGGAGATCGCGGCCGCCGGCGGCGCGTCCACGTGGATCGAGCGGGCGGACGCCCACGATCTGGTCGACATCCCGACCCGGATGCTGTCACTGGCCACCCGGACGGCGCTCGACGCGGCCGAGCTTCCGCTCGCCCTGCGCCAGTTGCTCGGCCGGTGCACCATCCACTCGCTGCCCGCCCTCTCCGTCACCGGCCGCCAGACCGGGGAGAGCGCCCCGGTCGAGGGCGTGCTGGAAGAGACGGTGATGCGGCTGCGGGACCCGTCCGGCGGGGTGATCTCCGTGGAGCGGCCCTATCTGCCGTTCACACCGACCGAGTTCGCGCGGGCGCGTGCCCTGGTCGAGCTGGACGCCCGCCTCGGCCCGCGGGTACCGCGCAGCGAGGACGTCCTCACGCTGCCCGAGGGCAACGAGATCACCGTGCGCCGCGCGGACCACGGCGATCTCACCGCCGCCCGCGCCATGCACGACCGCTGCTCGCAGCGCACTCTGGGCCTGCGCTACCACGGTCCGGTCGCGGACGCGGACCGCTATCTCGACCATCTGCTGAGCCCCCGCTTCGGTCGCACCCTGGCAGTACAGACGGCCTCCGGCAAGCTGGTGGCGCTGGGCCACCTCCTCTGGGACGGCGACGAGACCGAGGTCGCCCTCCTCGTCGAGGACGACTGGCAGCGCCGGGGCGTCGGCTCCGAGTTGCTCGGCCGCCTGGTGGCCCTCGCCAGGGAGGCGGGCTGCGACAGCGTGTACGCCGTGACGCAGTCCCACAACACCGGCATGGTGGCGGCGATGCGCGCGCTGGAGCTGCCCCTCGACTACCAGATCGAGGAGGGCACGCTCGTCATCACCGCCCGGCTGACGACCGACCGGCTGACGACTGAAGGGGCCGCCCTTCCGTCCGCGCCGACGGAAGGGGCCCGTCGCTGAGCGCCTGGCACAGGTCCGCCCACAGGTCCTCGACGTCCTCCAGGCCGACCGACATCCGCAGCAGCCGGTCGCCTACGCCGGACGCCCGCCGGTCTCCCTCCTCCACGATGCGGTGGCTGATGGAGGCCGGGTGCTGGATCAGCGAGTCCACGCTGCCGAGGCTGACGGCGGGCGTGATGAGCCGCACCCCGGAGATCACCCGGTGCGGGTCCCCGTACACCTCGAAGGAGATCATCGCGCCACCGATCCGCGGGTAGTGCACCCGGGCGATGCGCGGGTCGGCGGTGAGCCTGCGGACGAGTTCGGCCGCGCTCGTCGAGGCCGCCCGTACGCGCACCGAAAGCGTGGACAGGCCGCGCAGCAGGAGGTAGCCGGCCAGCGGGTGCAGCACTCCGCCGGTGGCGAAGCGGACCTGGCGCAGCGTGGCGGCGAACTCCTCGTCGCAGGCGACGACGCCGCCCATGACGTCCCCGTGGCCGCCGAGGTACTTGGTGGCGCTGTGCAGGACGATCCGCGCGCCGTGTTCGACGGGACGCTGCAGGACGGGGGTGGCGAAGGTGTTGTCGACCAGCAGCGGGACGGTTCCGCAGGCGTGGGCGACGGCCCGGATGTCGATCTCGGCCAGCGTCGGGTTGGCAGGCGTCTCGACCATCACGAGCCCGGTGTCCGGGCGTATGGCGTCGGCGATACCCGCCGGGTCGGTCCAGGTCACCTCGGTGCCCAGCAGCCCGGCGCCGAGCAGATGGTCGCTGCAGCCGTAGAGCGGGCGGACCGCGACGACATGGCGCAGCCCCTGGCTCGCGCGGGCGAGCAGGACCGCGGTCAGCGCCGCCATCCCGCTGGCGAAGGCGACCGCGCTCTCGGCGCCCTCCAGCCGGGCGAGCGCCGTCTCGAAGCGGCCCGTGGTGGGGTTGTCCAGCCGGGCGTAGACGGGCGGCCCGTCGGGTCGGGCACCGGTGGTGGCGAAGGCGTCGATCCGCATCGCCTCGCCGCGCGAGTCGTAGGAGGGGTAGGTGGTGGACAGGTCGATCGGCGGGGCGTGCAGACCGAGGGAGGCGAGGTCGTCGCGTCCGGCGTGCACGGCTTCGGTGGCGAGAGCCCTGGACGGGGTGGGGGCAGGGAGCGTCATCGAGACTTCGTTGTCCATGGCGTCACTCTGAACAGTTACCGGTTCGTAGGGGCAATTTCCCGTGCTACGTTCGCCACATGTCCGACTCTGTCGCTCTTGATCCGGTGGATCTGCAGATTCTGCGGCTGCTGCAGAACGATGTGCGGACCACGTACCGGGAGCTCGCGGCCGAGGTCGGCGTGGCCGCGTCGACCTGCCTGGACCGGGTGGCCCGGCTGCGCCGCTCCGGGGTGATCCTCGGGGACCAGCTGCGCCTCGATCCGGCGAAGCTCGGCCGGGGTCTTCAGGCGCTGCTCCTGGTGCAGGTCCGGCCGCACCGACGGGAGCTCATCGGCCCGTTCGTCGACCGCGTCAAGTCCTTGCCGGAGTCGCGTGCGCTCTTCCATCTCACCGGCCCCGACGACTATCTGGTGCAGGTCGCGGTGGCCGACGCTGCTGATCTGCAGCGGCTGGTGCTGGACGAGTTCACCTCGCGGCGGGAGGTGGCCCGGGTGGACACCCGGCTGATCTTCCAGCAGTGGGACTGCGGGCCACTGCTGCCTCCGGCCGGGAGCTGAGTACCGGAAACCTGTGCGGACGCGCCCGCGACGCCCACCGGAAGCCGGAAGCGCTGGAAGTGATCGTCTTTCGGACGCCCCGGGGCCCCGATGATGACGAGGAGGCCACCGTCGTACGAGGATGTCCGCATGTCAGACACTTCGAGCAGCGCGCTGCCCCGTCAGGTCGCCGACGCCTACGTCGACGCCATCATCGAACTCGACCCCATCACGGGCACCTATCTGGGTGTGTCCGAAAGCTCGCGTCGGCTGCCCGACTTCTCACCTGCGGGTCAGGCCGCGGTCGCCGACCTCATCCGCGCGACGCTGCGGGAGCTGGACGCCGCCGAGCGGCGTCCCGGTGCGGAGAGCGAATCCGAACGGCGCTGCGGACGCCTCCTGCGGGAACGCCTGACGGCGGAACTCGCCGTGCACGAGGCCGAGGAGGGACTGCGGACGGTCTCCAACCTGCAGTCGCCGGCCCACAGCATCACCGAGGTCTTCACTCTCACGCCGACCGCGACGGACGAGGACTGGGCGGCGGTCGTGGATCGGCTGCGCGCGGTGCCCGCCGCGCACGAGGGGTACCGCGCCTCGCTCGCACTCGGCCTGGAGCGCAAGCTGTACGGCGGTCCCCGCGCGACCGCCACGTTCGTCGGTCAGCTCACGGAGTGGGGCGGGGAGGGCGAGGGCACGGCGTTCTTCGCGGAGTTCGTCGCCCCCGGCCCCGCGTCGCTGCGGGCGGAGCTGGACGAGGCCGCACGGCTGGCGACGGCCTCGGTCCTCTCCCTGCGTGACTGGGTGCGCGATGTGTACGCCCCGGGCGTCGAGGGGGCCCCGGACCCGGTGGGCCGGGAGCGCTACGCCCTCTGGTCGCGGCTGTACAACGGCACCGACCTGGATCTCGACGAGGCGTACGCGTACGGGTGGTCGGAGTACCACCGGCTGCTCGCCGAGATGAGGACCGAGGCCGAGAAGATCCTGCCAGGGGCCGGCCCCTGGGAGGCGCTCGCCCACCTCGACGTGCACGGCAAGCACATCGAGGGCGTGGACGAGGTCCGCGAGTGGCTCCAGGGTCTGATGGACGAGGCGATCGAGGCGCTGGACGGCACGCACTTCGACCTCGCCGAGCGGGTACGGAAGGTGGAGTCCCGCATCGCGCCGCCCGGCGGGGCCGCCGCGCCGTACTACACCGGCCCCTCCGAGGACTTCTCCCGCCCCGGGCGCACCTGGCTGCCCACCATGGGCGAGACCCGTTTCCCGGTGTACGACCTGGTCTCGACCTGGTACCACGAGGGCGTTCCCGGCCACCACCTGCAGATCGCTCAGTGGACGCACGTCGCCGACAGCCTCTCCCGTTACCAGGCGTCGATCGGCATGGTCAGCGCGAACGCCGAGGGCTGGGCGCTGTACGCGGAGCGGCTGATGGACGAGTTGGGCTTCCTGCCCGACGCGGAACGGCGACTCGGCTATCTGGACGCGCAGATGATGCGCGCCTGCCGGGTGATCGTCGACATCGGCATGCACCTGGAGCTGGAGATTCCGGCGGACTCCCCCTTCCACCCGGGCGAGCGCTGGACACCCGATCTGGCCCAGGAGTTCTTCGGCAACCACAGCGGCCGTCCCGCCGACTTCGTGGAGAGCGAGCTGACCCGCTATCTGTCGATGCCGGGCCAGGCCATCGGCTACAAGCTCGGGGAGCGCGCCTGGCTGCTCGGCCGGGAGAACGCGCGCGCCGCGCACGGCGACGGCTTCGACCTGAAGGCCTGGCACATGGCGGCGCTCTCCCAGGGGTCGCTGGGCCTGGACGATCTGGTGGACGAGCTGTCGCGGCTCTGATCGAGGAAATCTGATCGAGGAAAGAGGGGCAGCACGTCATGAACGGCATGAGCGAGCGGAACGGATTCCTTTTCTGCGCCGACCCGTTGCGGCTCTCCCGGCCCGATCCGCAGTTCGCGGCCGAGCTCGCGGCGGCGCGTGCGGCAGGCGGGCGGACCGCGCTGCTCGATCATGACGCGCTGCTCGCGGGGGACGCGGCCGGGGCGGTGGCCCGGGTCGCGCGGGACTCCGGGCCGTACTGGTACCGGGGCTGGATGATCCCCTCCGCCCGGTACGCGGAGCTGGAGGCCGCGCTCGGCGCCCGGGGCTGCGCGCTGCTCACCGGCGCCGCCGGCTACCGGAAGGCGCACGAACTCCCCGGCTGGTACGAGGAGTTCGACGGGTTCACGCCGCACAGCGTGTGGTGCGCCATGACTCCGGGGGCTCCGCCGCCCACCGCCGACGAGTTGGCCGGGCTCGCGGCGCCCCTGGGGTCGGGGCCCGGCATCGTGAAGGACTTCGTCAAGTCCCGCAAGCACGAGTGGTATGAGGCGTGTTACGTACCGGATTTGGCGGACGCGGAGCAACTGGCCTCCGTGGTCGGCCGGTTCGTCGAGCTGCAGGGGCCCTTCCTCTCGGGCGGCCTGGTCCTGCGGTCCTTCGAGCCGTTCGTCGCGGGCGGTGAGGCGCGGGTGTGGTGGGTGGACGGGGAGGCGGTGCTCGTCACCGCCCACCCCGACACCCCGGGCCCGGTGTCCGTTCCCGAACCGGCCTTCCCGCGGGAGGCCGTGGGCCGCCTCGGGCTGCGCTGGGTCACCACCGACCTGGCGTTGCGCGAGGACGGGGTGTGGCGGGTGGTGGAGGTCGGCGACGGTCAGGTCAGCGGGCTCCCCGCCGGTTCGGAGGCCGGGGTCCTGTTCGCCGCGCTGGCGGGCGTCGAACCGCGCTGACCTCCACCCGCGCCTCGGTATCAGCAGCCGCAGTCGGCGGCGTCGGCCGGCGCGGTGAGCGGGTCGGCTCCGCGCCGCTCGACGCCCTCCCAGGTCTCGAAGGCGAATCCCTCGCGCACCCAGTACTCGAATCCGCCGAGCATCTCCTTGACCTGGTAGCCCAGTTGGGCGAGGGCCAGGGCCGCGCGGGTAGCGCCGTTGCAGCCCGGCCCCCAGCAGTACGTGATGACGGGGACGGCCGGGTCCAGGAGTGCCGCCGCCTGCTCGGCGATCAGCGCGGTGGGCAGGTGCACCGCGCCGGGCACATGTCCCTGGTCCCAGGAAGCGGTGGAGCGGCTGTCCAGGACGACGAACCCGGGATCGCCGTCGGCGGCCAGCGTGGAGGCGACGTCGGAGACGTCGGCGTGGAAGGCGAGCGAAGCACCGAAGTAGGCCGCCGCCGCAGCGGGAGAAGCGGGCGCGACGCGCAGAACGGGGTTGTCGGCCGTGGCCGTGATGTGCGAGGTCATGACCATGAATCTATGGCCGCGGAACGGGACCGGGAAGCGGGATTCCCCGGCACTCCTCTTGATTCGCCGGGGATTTCCCTGTTGTCTCGGCCCAGTGACCGACTATTCCCCGGACGCCACCGACTGGCGCATCCTCGACGTCCTCCAGCGCGACGGCCGCGCCACCTTCGCCGAGCTCGCACGCGCCGTCGCCATGTCCCCGAGCGCCGTGACGGAGCGGGTGCGCCGGCTGGAGGAGCTGGGGGTGATCAGCGGGTACGCGGCGGTGGTCGACGCCGAGCGGCTCGGGCTGCCCGTTCTCGCCCTGGTACGCCTGCGTTACCCGAACGGGAACTACAAGCCCTTCCACGATCTCCTGGAGACCACACCGGAGATCATCGAGGCCCACCACGTCACAGGCGACGACTGCTTCGTCCTCAAGGTCACGGCCCGTTCGATGAAGCACCTGGAGGAGACCACCGGGCGAATCGGCGCGCTGGGCTCCGTCACCACCAGCGTCGTGTACTCCTCGCCGCTCCCCCGCCGGGCGATCGGCCGCTGACCCGGCGGGGCGTCCGCGTGGCCGGGCCGGTCACAGGCGGTGGCGGACGGAGGAGCCCTGGCGCTCCTTCACCACCTCCAGCCGGACCGGGATCCTGCGGCGCAGGTCGGCCACATGGCTGACGATGCCGACGCTGCGATCCCGCTCCCGCAGGGAGTCCAGCACGTCGAGCACCTCGTCCAGGGTCTGGTCGTCCAGGCTGCCGAACCCCTCGTCGATGAAGAGGGTGTCCAGGCGTACGCCGCCGGCCTCCTCGGTCACGACGTCGGCGAGGCCCAGCGCTAGTGCCAGCGAGGCGAAGAACGTCTCCCCGCCGGAGAGCGTCGCGGTATCCCGTTCACTGCCGGTCCAGGCGTCGACCACGTGCAGCCCGAGCCCTGCTCTGCGTCCGCCGGTGCGGGCGTCGGAGTGGACCAGGGTGTAACGGCCGGAGGACATCCTCTGAAGCCGTGCGGTGGCGGCGGCCGCCACCTGTTCGAGGCGGGCGGCCAGGACGTACGCCTCCAGGCGCATCTTGCGCTCGTTGTCGGCGGAGGTGCCCGCCGCCAGACCCGCGAGCCGGGCGATCCGCTCGTACTCCTGGCGCACGGGGCCGAGCCGCCGCACCTCGTCGGCGGCCTGACCGGAGAGCCGGGCCAGCTCCCCGCAGCGCTGGTCTGCGGCGGCGAGTGCGGAGGACGCCTCGCGCGACAGCCACTCCGCCGTCTCGAACTCGCCCTGAGCCGCCGATGGTTGAGCGGGCGGCTGCTCGGCGGC
Organism: Streptomyces sp. NPDC091287; assembly: GCF_044768525.1. Classification (NCBI taxonomy): domain Bacteria; kingdom Bacillati; phylum Actinomycetota; class Actinomycetes; order Kitasatosporales; family Streptomycetaceae; genus Streptomyces; species Streptomyces sp. NPDC091287. Next base: position 54,256 of record NZ_JBIVUV010000020.1, on the reverse strand, counting down.
CTCGCGGGCGTCGCGTTCGCCGCGGCGGTCGGCGACCGCGGCGGCCTCGGCCTGCCAGGCGTCGATACGGTGCTGGAGGTCGCGTTGGGCGGCGGCGTCGAGGAGGGTCGCCGCAGCGGCCTCCGGGGTGTCGAAGCCGGCCCGGAACGCCGCGTCGGAGAGCCGGCCGTCAGCCTCCTTGCGCCGCCGACCCGTCTCCTGTTCGGCGCGTACCGCGTCGGCGGCGTCGGCGAGGCGTGCCACGCGGCGGGTCAATCGCTCCGCGTGCGCCGCGACGGACGGCGACTCACCCCGGGCGGCGGCGATCTGCTCCTCCAGGCGGGCCTGTTCGGCATCGAGGGCCTCGCGCGCGGCAGTGCGAGCGGAGATCCGGCTGTGCGCTTCCTGCCGCTGTTCCAGCCGCTCGGCGTGCTCGCGCTCGGCGGTGGTGAGGGCCTCACGCGCCGGGTTCGTCGCGGCGGCGAGTCGGTGGGCCTCGGCGTGTTCGTCGGCCAACCGGTCTACCAGCGCACTGAGTTCGGCCACGGTGGAGGATGCGGAGGCATCGTCCGCCCGAGCCTCCGTCTCCGCCGCCGCGTGCCGTTCGCGTACGAGTCCGAGCTGCTGTTGCGCACGGGCGCGGGTCTCCTCGGCGGACCGCTGGGCGGCCAGGGCCCTCTCCTCCGTCGCCCGGTCGACATGGCCGTCACCGGGGCTGGCGGGGACCGGGTGTTCGGCCGACCCGCAGACCGTGCAAGGCTCGCCCGTGACGAGACCTGCGGCCAGCTCGGCCGCGATGCCCCGCAGTCGGCGTTCGCGCAGGTCGAGCCAGGATGTGCGGGCATCCAGCTCCTGTTCACGTGCGGCGGTGAGCCGCTCCTCCGCCTGCTGGACGTCGGTGGCGAGCGCGTCACGGCGGCCCGCCGCGTCCAGGCGGCGGCGGGCCGGGGCGAGGAGTCCGGCGAGCTGCTCGGCGCGGGTGGCGGCCTCCTGCGAGGCGTCGATGCGTCCCTTGAGGGCCGCACGGTTGATGTCCCAGTCGGCAAGCCACGCGTCCGCCTCGCGGATCAGCTCGTCGTCTGCCTGGGCCTCCCGGTTCAGCCGGACGCGCTCCCCGTCGATCCGCGCACTGCGCTCCTCGGCCTGTCGCGCCGCGTCGAGTGCGTACAGCTCCTGCTGGAACTTCCTTTCCAGCTCGGCCAGTTGGTCAGTGCCCGCGTCGGAGAGCTCCGGAATCAGCAGCGACCGGGCCCGGTCGAGACCTTCGCTCGCGGCCAGGTACGCCCGCTCCGCCTCCTCGCGCAGCTCCAGCGCCGGGGCGACCCGGTCCGCCCTGCGGGCGCGTTCCAGCTGTTCCTGGCAGCGGTCGTGTTCGGGCCGGCGCTCCTCCAGGGCCGCGACGCGGCGCACGGTCTCCTCGTACCGCTGCTGGAGGCGGGCGCGTTCGCGCTCGGTGTCCAGGGCGTGGCGTGCCGCGCGCTGTCGGCCCTCGGCCTCGGTCAGGACGCAGTGGGCGATGCCGAGGCGTTCACGGGCCGTGGACCGGGCGATGGCGGCCCACTCCAGAACGGCTTCGGCGAGACCGGGTTCGCCGGGTCGGGCGGCGATCGGCGTGGCCTCGGCCCCGACGGGTCCGGCCGCCTGGGCGATGCGCTGGGCGAGGGCGAGGATCCGCTCGTCGGCGGCGGTGACCCTGGCCTCCGCGCCCCGGCGCAGTTCGGCGAGGCGTTCCTCGACGGCGGCGAAGCGGCGGGTGTCGAAGAGCCGGCCGAGGAGCTTGCCGCGGGCTTCGGCGTCCGAGCGCAGGAAGCGGGCGAAATCTCCCTGTGGCAACAGCACCACCTGGCAGAACTGGTCCCGGCTCATGCCGATGAGCTGGGTCAGCTCCTCGCCGATCTCCTGGTGCGACTTGCTGAGCGCCTGCCAGCCGCGTTCGGGGTCATGGCCGCGCAGCCGGCTCTGGGCCTTCTCCATGGTGAAGCCGTCGCCGCGCTTCTTCGGGCGGGGCTGGGCGGGGCTGCGGGTGACTTCGAGGCGTCGGCCGCCGACGGTCAGTTCCAGCTGGACCTCGGTGGGCAGGTCCGCCGGGGCGTGGTCGCTGCGCAGGGAGGCGCCGGGGCTCTGCCGGGCGCCGGGGACGGCCCCGTACAGGGCGAAGCAGACGGCGTCCAGGACGGAGGTCTTCCCGGCGCCGGTGGGGCCGTGGAGCAGGAAGAGCCCGGCGGAGGAGAGGGCGTCGAAGTCGACTTCCTGGGTGGCGCCGAACGGGCCGAAGGCGGTGATGCTCAGGCGGTGCAGTCTCACCGGGACACCTCGCGCACGGTCTCGTCCACCCGCACGTCGTCGAACGCGGCCCGCAGCACGGTGCGTTCGAGGTCGTTCGGGCCGCTGCCGCCGCGCACGTGGGCGACGAAGTCCTCGGCGATCTGGTGGTCGTCGCGGCCCTGGAGGCGCTGGGCGTAGGACGCCCCCGGGTCGTCCGGCGGCCGCTCGGGGTCGAAGACGAGGCTGAGGGTGCCCGGGAAGCGCCGGGCGAGGCGGGCCATGGGTTCGGCGGGGCGCGCCGGGTCGGTGAGGGTGGCCTCGACCCAGGCGTGCTCGTGGCGGTCCAGGGCGGGGTCCTCCAGGAGGGTGTCGAGCCGGCCGCGGAGCCGGGCGAGGGGCCGCTCCACGGGGCAGTCGATCCGTTCCTCGGTCGCGATGTCCCCGTCGCCGTCGAGGTCGATGAGCCACATCGTCTTGCGGTGGTCGGCCTCGGAGAAGGAGTAGGCGAGCGGGGAGCCGGAGTAGCGGACGCGGCTCGTGACCCGCTGGGAGCCGTGGAGATGGCCGAGGGCCACGTAGCCGACGCCGTCGAAGACCCCGGCCGGGACCGCCGCGACCCCGCCGACGGTGATGTCGCGTTCGCTGTCGCTGGGCTCCCCGCCCGCCACGAAGGCGTGTGCGAGGACGACGGAGCGGGTGCCCTTCGGGCGGGTGGCGAGGTCGGCGCGGACCCGGTCCATGGCGGCGGTAAGGACCGCCTCGTGGCCGGCCTTGGCCGCCCGGAGGACGTCCTTGACCAGGGCAGGTTCCAGGTAGGGCAGCCCGTAGAACGCCACGTCGCCGTGGTCGTCGGTGAGCACGACGGGGGTGGCGCAGTTCTCCGGGTCGGTCCGCAGGTGGATCCCGGCCCGCTCGAACAGCCCGGCGCCGACGCCGAGCCGGCGGGCCGAGTCGTGGTTGCCGGAGATCATGACGGTGGGGACGCCGACGGCGGCGAGCCGGTGCAGCGCGCGGTCGAACAGCTCGACGGCGGTGAGCGGCGGGACGGCCCGGTCGTAGACGTCGCCCGCGACGAGGACGACGTCCACCTCGCGCTCCTCGACGGTCGCCACGAGATGGTCGAGGTAGGCGGCCTGGGCGTCGAGGAGGGAGACGCGGTGGAAGGACCGGCCCAGGTGCCAGTCCGAGGTGTGCAGGATCCTCACGCCATCACTCCGGCGGATCCGGCCGGCGCCATCGCTCCGCCGGTCGCGGCCTGTCCCGCCACCTCGCCGCTCGCGGGCCGCATCGTCATTCCGCCGGTTCCGGCCTGCATCGTCGTCGTCCTCCACCCCGTGGGCCGCGCACCGGCGGCCCGTGATCCCGCTCGGCACCGACCACGCTAACGCCGCCGGGCCGCCGAACCCGCATCGATCATGATTTTGGCGTCCGTGGGATTGCCCTCATCGCGCGCGTTCGCACCTCGGCGCCGTCACACGTCGCCGTACGCCTCGCCGCCCAGCTCCAGCACGGCGGTCCCCGCGGTCGCGTCGGCCAGCCAGGCGGTGAACGCCTCGACATCGCCGTCCGGCAGCCCGATGTCGATGGTGACGGCCTCGGCGTACCGCACCTCGCGGACGTCCCGCCCGGTGGCCCGCAGGTCGTTCTCCAACTTTCCGGCCCGTTGGTGGTCGACCCGGATCGTGGCGAGCCGGAAGCGCTGCCGGGTGATGGTGCCGAGCGCGTCGAGGGCTTCGCCGACCACTCCCCCGTACGCCCGGATCAGCCCGCCCGCGCCGAGTTTGACCCCGCCGTAGTAGCGGGTGACGACCGCCACGGCGTACCGCACCTCCCGCCGCATGAGCATCTGGAGCATCGGGACCCCCGCGGTGCCGCCGGGTTCGCCGTCGTCGCTCGCCTTCTGTACGGAGGCGTCGGCGCCGATCACGTACGCGAAGCAGTTGTGGGAGGCGGTCGGGTGCTCCTTGCGGACGCGGGCGACGAATTCCTGCGCTTCCTGTTCGGTGGCGGCGGGGGCGAGGGAGCAGAGGAAACGGGATCGGTTGATCTCGCATCCGTGCACACCCGCGCGGGCGACGGTCCGGTACTGCTCCTGCATCCGTCCACCCTATGCGCCGCCGGGACGACGGGGTTCGGCGGGAATGAGCGGGCGGGGGTCGTCGGTTGTCCCGGCATGAACGCAGACGACACCTACGCGGACCCCGCGACGATCAGGCGGATTCTCCAGGACACGGGCGACACCTGGGCGGTGGTCGGCCTGTCCGGCAACCGTTCCCGGGCGGCCTTCGGTGTGGCGGAGGTCCTTCAGCGGTTCGGCAAGCGGGTGGTGCCCGTGCACCCGAAGGCCGAGACGGTGCACGGGGAGCAGGGGTACGCCTCGCTCGCGGACATCCCCTTCCCGGTCGACGTGGTGGACGTGTTCGTCAACAGCGAGCTGGCGGGCGGGGTCGCGGACGAGGCGGCGGCGGTGGGGGCGAAGGCGGTGTGGTTCCAGCTCGGCGTCGTGGACCCGGACGCCTTCGAGCGGACGCGCGCGGCGGGGCTGGACATGGTCATGGACCGGTGCCCGGCGATCGAGATCCCGCAGCTGGGACGGCCCGCCTGAGCGGACCGGGTGTGCGGGACGCCCCGGGACGGGAAGAATCTCCGCCGTGGACGACGTACTCGACGCAGACGTGCTCGACGGGGCCCGGACGACGGCCGCTCTGACCGCGCTGGGCGTACGGCCCGGCGAAGTGCTCCTGGTGCACGCCTCGCTGCGCTCGCTGGGTCCGGTGGCGGACGGTGCGCGGGGCGTGCTGGGCGCGCTGCGCCGGGCCGTGGGGCCGGAGGGGACCCTGGTGGTCCCCTCCTTCACCCCGGAGAACTCCGACACCTCCCCGCACTACCGCGCGCGGGTACGGGGCCTGGACGCGGGGGCCGTCGACGCCGTGCGGGCCTCGATGGAGCCGTACGACCCGTCGCTGACCCCCGCGCCGTCGATGGGCGCGCTGGCCGAGACCGTACGGACGGCTCCGGGGGCCGGGCGCAGTGCGCATCCGCAGACCTCGTTCGCCGCGCTGGGTCCGGAAGCGGCGCGGCTGCTCGCCGGGCACCGGGCCGACTGCCATCTCGGGGAGGACTCGCCGCTGGCCCGGCTGTACGAGGCGGATGCCCGGATTCTGCTGCTCGGCACGGGCTACGCCACGTGTACGGCGTTCCACCTGGGCGAGTACCGGATGCCCGGTCCGCCGCGCCGCAGCTACCGCTGTGTGGTGACGTCGCGGGGGGTGCGCCGGTGGTGGGAGTACGAGGATGTCGCCCTGGACGACGGTGACTTCGCCGCCCTGGGCGCGGCGTTCGAGGGTGTCGCGGCGGGCGGTGCCGTACGCGCGGGACGCGTGGGCGCGGCCGACTGCAGGCTTGTCCGGCTGCGCCCCGCCGTCGACTTCGCCACGGGCTGGCTCACGGAGCACCGGGCGACCGGGCGCTGACCCGGCCGCCCGAAGGGGAGTCGGGACGCCCCCGGAGGGAGGCGTCAGACGCCGAGGCCCTCGACGAGGGCGGCACCCGGGAGGGCGGCGAGCGCCTTGCCGGGGACGATGAGCTTGCCGCGTCGGCTGCCGCTGCCGATCAGGACCCACTCCTCGTCCACCACGGCGGGGTCCAGCAGGAGGGGCCAGGCGGCGGGCAGGCCGATCGGGGTGATGCCGCCGTACTCCATGCCGCTCTCGCCGACCGCCGTGTCCATCGACGCGAACGAGGCCTTGCGGGCGCCGAGGTGTTTACGGACGGCGCCGTTGACGTCGACCCGCGTGCGGGAGAGCACCACGCAGGCGGCGAGGGTGACGTCCTGGCCGCGCTTGCCCGCCACGACGACGCAGTTGGCCGAGGTGTCCAGCAGTTCCACGCCGTAGTGCTCGGCGAAGACCGCGGTGTCCGCGACGGCCGGGTCGCTGTCGACGTGGATGACCTGCTCGGCGGTGAACTCGCCCCAGCCGGCGGTCAGGGCCGTGACCACGGGGGCGGGGAGCAGGTCGAGCCGTTCCGCAGCGGGAGCGGCGTCCTCGAAGGTGCCGATGGGTGCGCGCATGGCGCTCACGCTAACAGCGGCGGGGGCGGGACCGGCCGGGCGTCTCAGCGTACGGGCGGGATGGCGACGACCATGGTGAACACGGCCGGTTCGGCGCCCTCGTTGCGGTAGCCGTGCGGCACGTGCGCCTCGAAGGTGGCGGAGGTTCCGGCGGGGACGGGATGGGTGCGGCCGTCGACGACGAGGGTCAGTTCGCCCTCGGTCACATGGAGGAGTTCGACGGTGCCCTCGGGGTGCGGGTCGGAGGTGGTGCCTTCGCTGGGCATCAGCCGGCAGGTCCACAGTTCGAGCGGGCCGCGGGCCTCGGCGCCCGCGAGCAGCGTGGTGGAGCTGCCCGCCTCGGTGGACCACATGCGGACGGCCCGGCTCTCCGGGACCAGCCGGACCTGGGCGCCCTGCTCGTGGTCGAGGAGGGTGGTGATGCTGACGCCGAGCGCGTCGGCCAGTTTGACGGTGGTGCCGACGCTCGGGTTCGTCCGCGCCTGCTCGATCTGGATGATCATCCCGCGGCTGACCCCGGCACGGGCCGCGAGGGCGTCGAGGGTGAAGCCGCGCTCCCCCCGCCAGCGCTTGAGGTTGCGGGCCAGCGACTGGGTGAGCTGGTCGAGGTCGGACACGTACCGTCCCTGCGGTGGATGGCGGAGTGCGGGTGGCGGGGTGCGGCGTACTGGGTGCGGCGGGCTGAGTCGCGTACGGCGCATGCCGGGGTCAAGAATATTGCACTGCCGTACGGTGCACTCCCGCGTCCGGCGGGCTGTACCGCCACCGCCGCCCTACGGCGTTTCGGGTGCCTCGTCCAGCTCCGCGAGGGCCAGCAGCTGTTCGGTCGTGACGCCCTCGGGGATCGGCACGGGCGCCGGTGTGCGCAGGGGCGGCTGCCAGCCCTTCTCCGGGTCCCAGCTGCGGACGACGCGGGCGGGGGCCCCCGCGACCACGGCGTGGTCGGGGACCTCGCCCCGGACGACCGCGCCAGCGGCGACCACGACGTTCCGGCCGAGCCGGGCACCGGGCAGGATCACCGCGCCGGTGCCGATCCAGCAGCCGGGCCCGATCGCCACCGGTTCCATCCGGGGCCACTGCTTGCCCACGGGCTCGTGCGGGTCGTCGTAGCTGTGGTTGGTCGAGGTGATGTAGACGTACGGACCGCAGTACGTGTCCGGGCCGATCGTCACCGTCGTGTCCGCGATCACATGGCTGCCGCGCCCCAGCACCACGCCGTCGCCCAGCGTGAGGACGGTGTCGGGGCCGAGGTCCAGGTCCGGCATCATCCCGGCCGTGAGCGTGACCTGCTCGCCGATGACGCAGTGCGCGCCGAGCTCGATCCACGGCTCCCCGAACACGGTCCCCTGCGGGAAGGCGAGCCGGGTCCCCGTCCCGATCGCGCGGAACCGCAGCCGGCCGGGGTGCTCGGCGGTGACCGCGCCCGCCCGCTGCGCCCAGGCCCAGCCGAGGTGGACCGCGCGGGAGGCGGCACGGCGCGGCCGGCGGGCGAGGAAGGAGAACGCGTTTCGGTTCTTCGGCACGCGCTCACGGTAGTCGGCGGCGCGGTGGGCGATCTGCGCGATGACCTGTGATGTTCGCCCCACCGGGCGCTGTGCGCGGAGAGTCGTCCCCTACCGTGTGAGTCGGCCGGGTCCGGCGGATCCGACGGATTCGGCGGGAAGGCCCAGGAGCACCACACCGGCGCGAAGGAGCAGGCGATGGCGGAGCAGGCGTTGATCACGGGCATGGGCGGCAAGGAGCCGGACATCGACGTGGACGCGTTCGTGGCCCCGACCTCCGTGGTGATCGGCGAGGTGACGCTCGCCGCGGGCTCCAGCGTCTGGTACCAGGCCGTGCTGCGGGCCGACTGCGGTCCCATCACGCTCGGCCCCGACAGCAACATCCAGGACAACTGCAGCGTGCACACCGACCCCGGGTTCCCGCTCACCGTGGGCGCTCGGGTCTCGGTCGGCCACAACGCGGTGCTGCACGGCTGTGTGATCGAGGACGACGTGCTGGTGGGGATGGGCGCCACGGTGCTCAACGGCGCGCACATCGGGGCCGGTTCGCTGGTCGCGGCGCAGACCCTCGTGCCGCAGGGGATGCGGGTGCCGCCGGGCTCGCTCGTGGCGGGGGTGCCCGCGAAGGTGAAGCGGCTGCTGACCGCCGAGGAGCTGGAGGGCATCCGCTTCAACGCGGCCGGGTACGTGGAGCTGGCGAAGGCCCACCGTGAGGCGCACGGGGGCTGACGCCCGGATTCCGGCCGACAGCGCACCCGGGCCGCGGGCCCCCCCCCCCCCGGGGGGGGGCGGCCCCCGGGGGGGGGGGCGGGTGTGAAACAGGGGGGGGGGGCGGGCGCCCCCACCGGCGAAAGCCGGGCGGCCCCCCGGCCGGCCCCCCGC
>NZ_JBIVUV010000020.1:0-45546 GCF_044768525.1 Streptomyces sp. NPDC091287 | reverse complement strand
GGGGCGGGTTTGGGGGTGGGGGCTACGCCCCCCGGTGGGGCGCGGGGGGGGGCCCCCCGGGTGCCGGCCCCCCCCCCCCCGGGGGCGGGGCCCCCCCCCCCCCGGGGGGGGCCCGCGGCCCGGGTGCGTACGGCCGTTTCTCAGCTGTTGGGGCGCAGGGTCCACACGACGGTCATCTCGCCGGTGACCGCGCCGTCGGCACGCCGGATCTCGATGGCGACGGGGAATTCCGGCCGCTGTCCGGCGTCCAGCTCGGCGACGACGTCGGCTATGGGGCGGCCGAGGGTCGCGGTCGCCGTGACCTCGCCCTTGGCGAGCTTCTTGTAGCCGATCTCGGCCTTCACGGCGAGCGGCACGGCGCGCGACATCTGGTCGCCGAAGGCGGCGATGACGATCGCGCCGCTGGCGGACTCGGCGAGCGTGAACATCGCTCCGGCGTGGGGTCCGCCGAGGTGGTTGTGGTAGTCCGCCTGGTCGGGCAGCCGGACGACGGCGCGCTCCGGGGTCGTCTCCAGGAAGTCGAGGTTGAGGGTCCGGGCCATCGGGACCGTCGCGACGAGCATCTCGCCCACGGTCATCTGTTCAGCGCTCATGCCCGAAGGTTACTCACCAGTAGCACCGTTTGGCCATCCCCTTGTGACGGCTCTGGGACAGGGCGGCCGTAGAAGTGACCGGGTACCCCATCTATGGTTACTGGCCATGTGGCCAGGAACGCAGCCGCCCGGGGGCGAGCAGAACCCGCAGGACCAGAACCAGAACCCGTACCAGCAGCCGGGGTACCAGCAGCCGAATCCCTACCAGCAACCGGGATATCCGCCGCAGGGCCAGCCGGGGCAGCCCACGGAGCCGGGCTATGGATACCCGCAGGGCCCGCCCGCCGGGCAGCCCGGGTACCAGCAGCCCAATCCCTACCAGCAGCCGACGGTGCCGCAGTACGCCGTCCCGGGTCCGCCCGGCGGGCCGAAGCCCGGCGACGACAAGAAGAAGACGACGATCGTGGCGATCGTCGCGGCGACCGCGGTCGTGGTCGCGGCAGGCGTCACCGGTTTCCTCGTGCTCGGCAAGGACGACGACGGCAAGAACGTCGCCGACGACAAGAAGTCCGCGTCGCCGAGCGCCAAGCCCAGCGAATCGGCCACCGGCTCCGCACCGCCCGCGGAGAACCCGCGGGGCTCCGACAGCGACCCCAAGCCGGTCGTTCCGGGGTGGAAGGTCGTGACCAACCCCAAGTGGGGCACGCAGTTCGACGTTCCCGGTGACTGGGAGGTCGCGAGTTCGGGGATGTTCTCCGGCTTCGAGGACGCCAAGGATCCCACCGGTAAGCCGGTCGCCGGCTTCTCCGCACCCGCCTACTACAAGAGCAAGTGGTGCGTCGACGACTCCGACGGGGACGGCAGCCAGGAGGACACCGGGCTGGCCGGCGTCGGGACGAAGGGCGCCCAGGGCGCCAAGAGCACCGACGAGGCCGCGGCGATCGAGGCCGCCAACTGGGTGTGGGCCGCCTACGCCCAGCTGGATCCCAAGACCAAGGTCAAGACCAGTAAGCCCAAGGCGTACACCACCGAGTCGGGTCTCTCCGGCAGCGTCGTCCAGGGCACCGCACTGGGCCTCGCCAACAAGGAGAAGTGCGACAGCGACGGGAAGTCGATCGCCTTCTCCTTCAAGAACTCCAAGGGCGACTACTCGACCTGGGTCCTCTACGCCGCCGCCGGCGTCAAGGACGAGCTTCCGGACACCACCATCCAGAAGATCCTGAGCACGGTCCGCCTCTCCGGTGAGCCCACCGGCTGACCCGCGGCGCCCAGCCCGTTCCCGCCTCCGAACCGCCCGACGGAGCCTCAGCCGACGCTGAAGGCTCCGTCGGGCGGTTCGGGCGAGGCGACCGCATCCACGTCCGCCACCGGGCGGGCCCCGCCGATGAACCGGGTCAGCGCGGGGCCGTGGGTGACCCGTGCGGGGAAGGCGTCGCCGGCGCAGGCGCGGACGAGCGGGGCCACGTCGAGGGGCGCGTACGAGGCGAGCAGGACGAGGTTGCCGAAGCGCCGCCCGCGCAGCACGGCCGGTTCCCCGATGAGCGCTAGTTCCGGGAAGACCGCGGCGAAGTTCGCCAGCTGGGAGCGGAGAAAGGCGAACGGCGCGCTGTCGGCCAGGTTGGCGGCGTAGATCCCGTCCCCGCGCAGCGCCCGGCCCACGGCCCGCGCGTACTCGACGGAGGTCAGGTGCGCCGGAACACGGGATCCGCCGAAGACGTCCGCGATCAGGAGGTCGGCGGAGGCGGGGACCACCGCCTCAAGCCGCTCCCGGGCGTCGGCCGCGTGCAGGGTGATGCCGCTGCCCTCGGGCAGCGGCAGATGCTCCTGGACCAGCCGCAGCAGCTCGCGGTCCGCGTCGACGACGTCCTGGCGTGATCCGGGGCGGGTCGCCGCCACATAGCGGGGCAGGGTCAGCGCCCCGCCGCCCAGGTGCAGGACGTCCAGGGGCTCGCCCGGCCCGGCCGCGCCGTCCACGACGTGGGCGAGCCGGCGCACGTACTCGAACTCCAGGTGGGACGGGTCGTCGAGGTCGACGTAGGACTGGGGGGCGTCGTCGACCGTGAGCAGCCAGGCCCGGTCGCGATCCACGTCGGGCAGCAGCCGGGCGGTGCCGCAGTCGACCTCGCGGATGACGGGTATCGGCTCGTTCACGCCTCCATTGTCGCCTCCCGCGCCGCGCTGCCCGCCACCCCCGGGACCAGGGGTGGCGGGCAGCGGTGGTGCTCAGAGCAGGGCGGTGACCGTGCCCGCGCCGACCGTGCGGCCGCCCTCGCGGATCGCGAAGCCGAGACCGGACTCCAGTGGCACGTCACGGCCCAGCTCCACGGTCATCGTGACCGTGTCGCCGGGGCGCGCGACCGCCGACTCGCCGAGGTCGACATCGCCGACGACGTCCGCCGTACGGATGTAGAACTGCGGCCGGTAGCCGGTGGCCACCGGGGTCGACCGGCCGCCCTCCTTCGTCGACAGGACATACACCTGGGCGGTGAACCGGCGGCTCGGCACCACGCTGCCGGGCGCGGCCACGACATGGCCGCGGCGGACCCGGTCGCGCTCCACCCCGCGCAGCAGCAGCGCGACGTTGTCCCCGGCCTCGGCGGACTCCATCGGCTTGCCGAAGGTCTCCAGACCGGTAACGACCGTCTCGATGTCCGCGCCCAGCACCGCGACCCGGTCGCCGACGCGGACGGTGCCGCGCTCGACGGCGCCGGTGACGACGGTGCCCCGGCCGGTGATGGTCAGGACGTTCTCGACGGACAGCAGGAACGGCGCGTCGGTGTAGCGCACCGGAATCGGTACGTACGTGTCGACGGCGTCCAGCAGCCCTTCGATCGCCGCCGTCCACCGTGGGTCGCCCTCCAACGCCTTGAGCCCGGAGACCCGGACCACGGGGACGGTGTCGCCGCCGTACCCGTGCGCGGAGAGCAGCTCACGGACCTCCAGCTCGACCAGGTCGGTCAGCTCGGGGTCGCCCGCGTCGGCCTTGTTGAGGGCGACGACGATGTGGTCGACGCCCACTTGACGGGCCAGCAGGACGTGCTCGGCGGTCTGCGGCATGATCCCGTCGAGCGCGGAGACGACGAGGATCGCCCCGTCGAGCTGCGCCGCTCCGGTCACCATGTTCTTGATGTAGTCGGCGTGTCCGGGCATGTCGACGTGCGCGTAGTGGCGGGTGTCGGTCTCGTACTCGACGTGCGCGATGTTGATGGTGATGCCGCGCTGGGCCTCCTCGGGGGCCCGGTCGATCCGGTCGAAGGACACGTAGGAGGTGGAGCTGTCACCGCGCTCGCTGAGGACCTTGGTGATGGCGGCGGTGAGGGTGGTCTTGCCGTGGTCGACGTGGCCCATGGTGCCGATGTTGAGGTGCGGCTTGGTGCGCACGTAAGCCGTCTTGGACATGGCTCGTTCCTTGGATGACTCGAAGCTGAGAAGAGAAGACCCCAGGGCCCCGCCGACCCTCCCCTTACGGGGTCCGCCGGACTGTCGGGGGAGGGTCAGCTTCGGGCGCCGCCGATGGGCGCTGCGGCGGCGGTGCACGCTGCCGCTTCCGCGGAGAACGCCGCCGCGAGGGCCGCGTCGTTCGCGGCAGCCTTCGGCGCGTCCGCGACTGCGGACGGCGCTGCGGGGAAGGCGTACCGGAACATGCCCCTGATCATGGCCGGGCGGGGCGTTGCCGTCGAATGGTTTTCCCGACGCCTCGTCCCGACGCCTCAGAGGTTCTTGAGCGCCTCGCGCGCGGAGAGCGGCGACAGGCGGGTCCCGGCTCCCCCGACGAAGTCGCGTACGGCGGTGGGATCGGTCTTGGCGTACTCCCGCAGGGCCCAGCCGATCGCCTTGCGGATGAAGAAGTCGGGGTGGTCCGCGCGGCGCAGGCAGTAGCCGAAGAGCCGGTCGGTGTCGGTGGCTTCCCGGTAGCGCAGTTGGTGCAGGAGGGCGGTCCTGGCCGCCCAGAGGCTGGGGTCGTCGATCCACCGGTCCATCTCCCGGGCGAGCGCCGGCTCGGCGGCGACCAGAGGTCCCGCGACATGCGCGGCCAGCACGTCGACCGTGTCCCACCAGGGGACGGTGGTCACGAGGTGGTGCAGGAGGGGCAGGATGCCCGAGGTGCAGCGGCCCACGTACCGGCGCAGGTAGTCGGCGGCGAAGTACTGGTACTCCCGCTCCGGCAGCCGCCAGCAGCGCAGCGCGATCGCCGTGCAGTCCGCCTCGTCCGGCCGCCCGGCGCCCGCCAGCACGGCCCGCGACAGGGCCCGGCGCTCGGGGGTGGGGATCCCGAGGAAGGGGGCGACGTGCTTCATGTACGCGGCGGCTCCCTCGGCCCGTACGGGGTCGGCGGCCGGGGCGTAGACGGCGACGAGCCGCTCCAGGACGGTGTCGGCGAGGGTGCTGTCCGGCGGGGCGGGGGCGTCGGCGGCGGGGTTCACGCGAGGCACATTACGGCGATCACACAGCGTTTTCGGTTACTCTCCCCGAATGTTCGACCCCGTCCCCACTGCCCGGCCCGCCACCGGCCCCGCCCTGCGCCTCTCCAGGGCGCTGCTGTCACCGTGGTCCCGGTTCTCGCTGCTCGTGGTGGTCCTGCTGGGGGCCGCGTCGACGATGCTGCTGTTCGAACCACAGCGGCTGCTGGCGTCGGGCTGGCCGCCCCAGCTGACCGGGGGCACGGCCGCGATGCTCTTCGGGCTGGCGTACGGGGCGCTGACGGTGGCGTTCGTGCCGCGCCCGCTGCTCAACATCGCCGCGGGCGCGTTGTTCGGCGCGCAGGCGGGTCTCGCGGCGGCGCTGGCGGGCACGGTGCTGGGCGCGGGCGTGTCGTTCATGCTGGGGCGGGTGCTGGGCCAGGACGCGCTGCGGACCCTGTTGCGCGGGAGGCTGCTGACCGCCGCGGACGGGGTGCTGAGCCGGCACGGCTTCCGGTCCGTCCTGGCGCTGCGGCTCTTCCCCGGGGTCCCGTTCGCCGCCGCCAACTACTGCGCGGCGACCTCCCGGATGAGCGCTCCGCCGTTCCTCCTGGCCACCGGGCTGGGGTCGATCCCGAACACGGCGGCGTACGTGATAGCCGGCAGCGAGGCCGCGTCGCCGACCTCGCCGGTCTTTCTGGCCGCCATGGGCTTCATCGTGCTGTCCGCTCTCGGCGGGGCACTGGTCGCCTGGCGCAAGCGCCACCGGCTCGGCCGGGACACGCCGGAGGACTGAGCGTACGGCGGCACGTGGATGACCGGTGCGGTAGGCCTGACGTTTACTTTCAGGCGATACGCTGCCCGCGACCTCGATGTCCTTGTTGTCCTTGACCGCACTCCGTACTCCGCACGCAGCCGACGGGCCCAGTCGTCCGTGGCCGATGCACGATCACCTCCGGGATGGCCAAAGCCCCATGAGCTGGTTCGAATCATTCGTCCTGGGACTCGTTCAGGGACTGACCGAGTTCCTGCCGATCTCCTCCAGCGCCCATCTGCGGCTGACCGCCGCGTTCGCCGGCTGGCACGACCCGGGGGCCGCCTTCACCGCCATCAGTCAGATCGGCACGGAGGCGGCGGTGCTCATCTACTTCCGCAAGGACATCGCACGCATCCTGTCGGCCTGGTTCCGCTCGCTGACGGACCGTTCGATGCGCGGTGACCACGACGCCCAGATGGGCTGGCTGGTCATCGTCGGCTCGATCCCCATCGGCGTACTGGGCATCACGCTCAAGGACCAGATCGAGGGCCCGTTCCGCGATCTGCGGCTGATCGCGACGACGCTGATCGGCATGGGCATCGTGCTGGGTATCGCCGACCGGCTGGCCGCGCGCGACGAGTCGGGCGGCAAGCACCGGGTGGTGAAGGAGCGCAAGACGCTCAAGGAGCTGGGGGTCAGGGACGGTCTGATCTTCGGGTTCTGCCAGGCGATGGCGCTGGTCCCCGGGGTCTCCCGGTCGGGCGCGACGATCAGCGGTGGTCTGCTGATGGGCTACACCCGCGAGTCGGCCGCCCGCTACTCGTTCCTGCTGGCGATCCCCGCGGTGCTCGCCTCGGGCGCCTACGAGCTCAAGGACGTGGGCGAGGGGCATATCTCCTGGGGCCCGACGATCTTCGCGACGCTGGTGGCGTTCTTCGTCGGATACGCCGTCATCGCGTGGTTCATGAAGTTCATCACGACCAAGAGCTTCATGCCGTTCGTCATCTACCGCATCCTCCTCGGCATCGTCCTCTTCATCCTGATCTGGGCCGGGGTGCTCAGCCCGCACGCGGGTGAGTCGGCGGGCACCACCCCGTAGGCGTTGTGCGCCCCGCCCGGGAGCAGCCGGGCGGGGCGATCCAGCAGCGCAGCAGCCAGCAGCGCGGATAGATGGTCCCCACCGTACGGCGGGGGTCTGACAACGCCGGGGCCTCAGGCTGCGGAGGCGTCAGGCCGGTGGAGGCGTCAGGCCGGTGGCGGACAGGACCGCGTCGACCGTCTCGTCCACGGTCAGCTCCGCGCTGTCGATCCAGATCTTCTCCCCGGCCAGTTCGGCGCGCATGGCGTCGTCCAGCGGGGACCAGTCCGTCGTCAGCGTCTTGTCCCGGGCGAGGTTGCGCTCCCTGGCCTTCGCGGCGCCCGGGGCCTGGACCACGCAGTGCAGCGGTACGCCGGTGAGCGTGGCGCGGTAGAAGTCGAGGTGGGCACGGCGTACGACGACGTCGTCGATGACCGGGAGGAAGCCCGCGGCGACGAAACTGTCCGCCAGCAGGCAGGCGTTGCGGGCCCGGAGGAAGATCTGCCGGTCCGCCTCCTCGTCCCCGTCGGGCGAGGGCCACCGGCCGCCGGAGACGATGAGTTCCTGGAGGGCGTCCACCTCGATGTGGGCGGAGGCGGCGAAGCGGGCGGCGAGAGCCGCGGCCACTGTGCTCTTGCCGCTGCCGGGGATGCCGATGAGCAGGACAGCGGCGGCCGCCGGTTCGGTGTCCACCGGTACTTCTGTCCACCCCATGGGGCCGCGCTCCCTCGTTCAGTACACGTCACGCACGTATCTGCGGTCCGAGGCTAGCTGCTTGACCTGCGCGGCCGCCGCGTCGGGTTCGAGTCCCCCGTGGGCGACGGCGATGTCGCGCAGGGCCCGGTCGACGTCCTTGGCCATGCGGGAGGCGTCGCCGCAGACATAGAGGTGGGCGCCGTCGCGGAGCCAGGACCAGAGCTGGGCCCCGTGCTCGCGCATCCGGTCCTGGACGTAGACCTTGGCCCGCTGGTCGCGGGAGAAGGCGGTGTCCAGCCGGGTCAGGGTGCCCGAGCGGCTCAGCGCGTCGAGTTCGTCGCGGTAGTAGAAGTCCGTGGCACGGTGCTGCTCGCCGAAGAAGAGCCAGTTGGCGCCGGGGTGGCCGAGCGCCCGGCGTTCCTCCAGGAAGCCCAGGAACGGGGCGACTCCCGTACCGGGTCCGACCATGATCATCGGGGTGGCCGGGTCGGCGGGCGGGCGGAAGCGTTCGTTGCGCTGGACGAACACGGACAGGGGGCTGTCCGGTGCGGCGTCGGCGAGGAACGTGGAGGCGACGCCCTTGCGCATCCGGCCGCGGGGGCTCTCGTAGCGGATCACGGAGACGGTCAGCCGCATCCGGTGAGGGTCCAGGAGCGGGCTGGAGGCGATGGAGTACAGCCGGGGCCGGAGCGGCCCGAGCACCCCGGCCCAGGCGGCGGCCGTGGCCCGTACCGGGTGTTCGGCGAGGACGTCCACGGCCTGCCTCCCCCAGATCCACCGGTCCCTCTCGCCCTTGTTGTCGGGGCGCAGCAGCTTCTTCAGGGACCGGTCCCCCGTGTGGTCGGCGACCAGACGCAGCAGGTCCGGGGTGATGCGGGCGATGTCGAGGTGGCGGTGCAGGGCCGTCTCCAGGGCGACCGGGCCGTGCCCGGGGACATCCACCTCGGCGGCGGGGTCGAGTCCGGTGACGGCGAGCCATTCGGCCACCAGATCCGGCGAGTTGAGGGGCTGTACGCCCAGTGCGTCCCCGGCCGTGTACGTCAGGGGGGTGTCGGCGCCCCGCGTGTCGATCGTGAAGGCACGGACCTCCTTCGTCGCGCCGGGCAGGCTCAGGAGGCGGTTCCCGGTGAGGAGGGCGGTGACGGGCGCGGCCCTGGAGGGACGGGCGGGAGCCGTCCCGACCGGCGACGCCGTCGCCGCGGCCGCTGCGGGCGGTGCGGCCGCTGCCGCCTGCTCCGTCCCTTCCGGTGTCGTCGCCTCCAGCGCCGCCCGGACCTCCTTGAGCCACTGCCCGAAGGGCTGTTCGTACTCCGGTTCGCAGTCGGTGCGCGGGACCAGCCGCTCCGCGCCCAGTTCGCCGAGGCGTTCGTCCAGACGGCGGCCGTGGCCGCAGAAGTCGTCGTAGCTGGAGTCGCCGAGCGCGAGTACGGCGTAGCGGACGCCCTCCAGGCCCGGGGTCCCCGGGGCGTTCAGCGCCTCCCAGAAGCCGGAGCCGTTGTCGGGGGCGTCGCCGTCGCCGAAGGTGCTGGTGACGACGAGGAGGTCGGCCGGGCTCGGCAGGGCGTCGGGCGTCCCGTCGTCCATGCCGAGGAGCGTGGTGCGGTACCCCTCGGCGTCCAGTGTCCGGGCGGCCGTCGCGGCGACCTCCTCGGCGTTGCCGGTCTGCGAGGCCCACAGCACGACGACCGGCCGGCCCGGTTCCTCCGCGGCGCCCGCCGTCGCCGCGGGGGCGGGCTCGGGCTCCGGCGTCCCCGCGAGCCGGGAGTACGTGCCGGCCAGCACGCCGTTGACCCACAGCGCGTGGTCCGGGGCGAACGGAGCGCCCGCCGGAAGCACCGGGGTGCCCTCCGGCCGGGTGCCCAGGCCTGCGAGGAATCCGGTCAGATAGCGGCGTTCCGTCTCCGTGAGGACGGGTGGGGCGGTGTCCATCAGGCCCAGCGTGCCCACCAGACCCGACGTGTTCACCGGGCCCGACGTGCCCACGGATCGGAGACCGGGGCCACCGGTGGGCGAGGGCCGTTCCGCCGCGGCGGGTTCGTTGCGCGGCGCGGGTGCGGCGACCTTCGCCAGCCGGACCGCGCACACCTTCAGCTCGGGCTGGAACGAGATCGGGTCGACCGCGTCGTTGGTCACGGCGTTCACACCGAGGTACTCGCCGAACAGGTCGTTCCAGTGGAACGGGGCGAAGCACTCCCCCGCCCCGACCCGGTCGGTGATCCGGGCCGGCAGCACCGCGCGGCCGCGCCGCGAGGCGACCTCGACGCCGTCGTCCTCGCCGATGCCCAGGGCGGCGGCGTCGTCGGGGTGGATCTCCACGAACGGCCCCGGGTCCAGCCGGTTCAGCTTGGTGATCTTCGCGGTCTTGGTGAGGGTGTGCCACTGGTGCTGGAGCCGCCCGGTGTTGAGGAAATGCGGGAAGTCCTCGTCGGGCATTTCGGCCGGCGGCACGTGCGGGCGGGCGTGGAAGACGGCCCGGCCGCTCGGTGTGGGGAAGGCGAGCCTCGGCACGCTTCCGTCGGGCCGCACGGTCAGCTCCTGGCTGACGCCGTCGTTGAGGTAGCGCACGGGGTTGCGGGCGGGGCCGTCGACGGCGGCGCTGGGCCACTGCACAGGCGTCCCGCGCAGCCGCTCGTACGTCACCCCGCGCAGGTCGTAGCCGGTGCGCGGGTTCCAGGCGCGCGTGATCTCGGCGAAGACCTCCTCGGCGCTCGTGTAGCCGAAGGCGTCCTCGTACCCCATGGCGCAGGCCACCGCGGCGATGACGCGCCAGTCCGGCCAGGCCTCTCCCGGCGGGTCGGTGGCACGGCGGGAGAGGGTGAGGGTGCGCTCCGAGTTGATCATCACGCCCTCGGACTCGGCCCAGAGGGCGGCGGGCAGGACGATATCGGCGTACGCGTTGGTCTCGGTGTCGGCGAACACGTCCTGGGTGACGACAAATTCGGCGGCCTCCAGGCCCTCGATGACGGTCCGGCGGTTGGCGACCGAGGCGACCGGGTTGGTGCAGATGATCCAGCAGGCCTTGATCTCTCCCTCGGCCATGCGCCGGAACATGTCGACGGTGCCGCTGCCCGAGCCGTCCGCGCGCAGGGTGCCGGGCGGAACGCCCCACAGCTCCTCCGTGAAGGCGCGTTCCTCGTCGACCAGGACCGATCGCTGGCCGGGCAGTCCGGGTCCCATGTAGCCCATCTCGCGCCCGCCCATGGCGTTGGGCTGGCCGGTGAGCGAGAACGGGCCGCTGCCGGGGCGGCAGATCGCTCCGGTCGCCAGGTGCAGGTTGACGATCGCGTTGGTGTTCCAGGTGCCGTGGGTGGACTGGTTGAGGCCCATCGTCCAGCAGCTCATCCAGTCGCCCGCCTCGCCGATCCAGCGGGCCGCCCGCCGGATGTCGTCCTCGGGGATGCCGGTGATCTCCGCCACGGCGGCGGGCGGGTAGTCGCGGAGGAAGGCGGGCATCTGCTCCCAGCCCTCGGTGTGCTCGGCGATGAACCCGGGGTCGGTGTGCCCGTTCTCGACGAGGAGGTGCAGCAGCCCGTTGAGGAGGGCCAGGTCGGTGCCGGGCCGGATCCGGAGGTACAGGTCGGCCTTGGCCGCGGTGGCGTTGCGCCGGGGGTCGACGACGATCAGCTTCGCGCCCGCCTTGACGCGCTCCATCATCCGCAGGAAGAGGATCGGGTGGCAGTCGGCCATGTTGGCGCCGGTGACGAGGAAGACGTCGGCGTGGGCGAAGTCCTCGTAGGACCCGGGCGGCCCGTCCGCACCGAGGGACAGCTTGTAGCCGCTGCCCGCGCTCGCCATGCAGAGCCGGGAGTTGGACTCGATGGTGTTGGTCCCGATGAAGCCCTTGGCCAGCTTGTTGGCGAGGTACTGCGCCTCCAGCGTCATCTGGCCGGAGACGTAGAGGGCCACCGCGTCCGGGCCGTGGGTGTCCAGCACGGACCGCAGTCGGCGCGCCGTCTCCGCGATGGCGGCGTCCCGGCCGAGCGGGGCGGGCTGCTCGCTGCGGTCGGGGCGGGCCAGGGCGGTGGTCAGCCGTCCGGGGGCGGCGAGGAGGTCCGCGCCGGTGGCGCCCTTGGTGCACAGCCGGCCGGCGTTCGACGGGTGCTCCTTGTCCCCGGAGGCCTTCACGACGGTGCGGCGGCCGTCGGGGCCGGCGGCGATGTCGAGGACGATCCCGCAGCCGACACCGCAGTACGAGCAGACCGTGCGCACCCGGTCGGTGGCGGGAGCGTCCGGCGGCGGGGTCGGCACGGTCATGGGGGCCCTTCGGGGGCGGGCGTTCCCGGAGGGACGCGGGGGCGGGCTGCGGTCACCCCCGAATCTAGGAAGGGCCCGTTACCCGGGGATGACACCGGGCGAACAACGACGGTTACGTCGCCTGCACACCGCCCGGGGGCCGCCGGTGAGGCCCGCTCGGTGACGGGCGGTGCGGGGCGGGTGGTGTCCGACGCCGGACGGCGATCGTGCGGGAACTTCTCCGGCGGGGCGGCCGACTACTGGAGAGACGCCGGGTGCGGGAGGCCCGTCCGGTGACGGAAGCGGCGGCCGGTGACGTGACACGGCCGGCGTGGCGACGGCAGCAGGACACCCACGGGGCCCCGGGCCCGGGAGGAGGCCGCGAGGCATGCACTGGTACGAGGACGACGCGCTCTGGTCCGATTTCGCCCCGACGATGTTCTCGGCGGCGCGGGCCGAGTCCACCGCCGCCCTGGTCGCGTCCTCTCCCCTGCTGGACTTCCCACCGGGCACGAGAGTCCTGGACCTGTGCTGCGGGCCGGGTCTCTTCGTGGTGCCGCTGGCGGAGCGCGGGTACGAGGTGACGGGGGTCGATCTGTCGCCCTCCATGCTGGAGAGCGCCCGGGCCGCCTGCGACGCGGCGGGCGCCGAGGTCCGGCTGGAGCGCGCCGACATGCTCACGTACCGGCAGCCGGGCGCCTTCGACGTGGTGCTGAACGTCTTCACGTCGTTCGGCTACTTCGACGAGGCCGACGACAACCTCCGGGTGCTGCGCAACGCCCATGAGAGCCTCGCCCCCGGCGGGCAGCTCCTGGTGGACGTGATGGGCAAGGAGGTGCTGGCGGGCTGGATCGGGCGGCCGAAGGCGGTCGATCTGCCCGACGGCGCCTACGTGGTCCAGCGCGACACCGTGCTCGACAGCTGGCGGCGGCTGCGCACGGACTGGACGCTGGTGCGCGGCACGACCGCGCGGACGGCGTCCATCACCTCCTGGCTCTACTCGGCGGCCGAGCTCCACGCCCTCTTCGAGAGCGCGGGCTTCACCGACGTGGAGTGCTTCGGCGGGTTCGACGCGTCCGGCTACGACCAGCGCTCGGACCGGCTGATCGTGCGCGGGCGGCGCAAGTGAGGGCCGGGGCGGACGCCCGTCCGCGCGCCGCGGGGCCGGACGCTTCCGCGCGCCCGGCCGTCGCGACGGTCCACGAGCACATCACCGACGCGGTGAAGACCCCGGACCTGATCCGGCTGACCGGCGACATCGTCCTCGCCCGCTTCGAGACGATGAAGGTGTACGCGGCGCTCGGCGCGGTCCGCTCGCTGCTGCGCCGGGGCCGGGTGGTCCCCGGGCAGACCCTGGTCGACAGCTCCAGCGGGATCTACGCGCTGGCGCTCGCCATGGCCTGTCACCGCTACGGGCTGCGCTGCCACATCGTCGCCTCCACCACCGTGGACGCCACCATGCGGGCGCAGTTGGAGATCCTCGGCGCGACGGTCGACGCGATGCCGCCCTCGCAGAGCCTGCGCCTGGACCAGGAGCTGCGGGTGCGCCATGTGCGCCGGCTGCTGGCGGAGCGGCCGGACTTCCACTGGATGCGGCAGTACCACGACCAGGTCCACCACGAGGGCTACCGGGAGTTCGCGGAGCTGCTCACCGGGGCGCTGCCCGAGGGTCCGCTGACCGTGGTCGGCGCGGTGGGCACGGGTGCGTCGACCGGTGGACTGGCCCGCGCGCTGCGGGAGTCGGGGCGGTCGGTGCGGCTGGTGGGCATCCAGCCGTTCGGCAGCGTGACGTTCGGGAGCGAGCGGTTCGAGGACCCGGAGGCGATCATCGCGGGCATCGGCAGCTCGATACCGTTCGGAAACGTCCGCCACGAGCTGTACGACACCGTCCACTGGCTGGACTTCCGCCATGCGATGGCGGGGGCGGTCGGGCTGCTGCGGGAGCACGCGGTGTTCGCGGGACTGTCCACCGGGGCGGCCCATCTGGCGGCGTCCTGGGAGGCGGCCCACGATCCCGGGCGGCTGCATCTGATGCTGGGCGCCGACACCGGACACCGGTACGCGGAGCGGGTGTTCGCCCGGCATGCCGAGGCCCTGGACCCGGCCGGGCTGCGGCCCCGGACCATCGCGTCGCCGGCCGATCTGCGGCCGCCGTGGTCGGTGATGGAGTGGGCCGGGCGCGCCGCGCCGGAGGCCGCCAGGACCGTCGAGGGCGACGCCCCCTCCCCCGTACCGACCGTGGAGCTGCTGCCATGACGATCGCCACATTGGAGTCCCTGTCCTTCGGCCTGGGCAGGATGGCGGAGGCCGCCGCCGAAGCGGGGCACCGGCTGTGCCTGCTGACCGGCGACCGTTCGGTCTACCGGCACGAGCTGGCGGTCCTGCCGCCGGACGCGCTGGACGTCGTGGACGTCGACACGATGGATCCGGAGGCCACCCGTCGGGCTCTGGCCGCCGTGCCCGGCCTGGCCGGGCTGATCAACACGACGGACACCTGGAGCCTGCCGGCCGCCGAACTGGCCGCCGAACTGGGGCTTCCGGGCGCGGCTCCCGGGACCGTACGGCTGCTGCGGGACAAGCGCCGGGTCCGGGAGACGCTGCACGCGCGCGGGCTGAGCCGGAGTGCGGCCGTATCCGTCCCGCCGGGTCCCGAAGGCGCCGGGGAGGTGCTGCGGGCA
Source organism: Streptomyces sp. NPDC091287 (assembly GCF_044768525.1). Taxonomy (NCBI): domain Bacteria; kingdom Bacillati; phylum Actinomycetota; class Actinomycetes; order Kitasatosporales; family Streptomycetaceae; genus Streptomyces; species Streptomyces sp. NPDC091287. The sequence continues at coordinate 31,171 of NZ_JBIVUV010000020.1, read as the reverse complement.
GTGGGGCTGCCCGCGGTCCTGAAGGACTCGGCGGGCACCTCCTCGCGCTCTGTGTGGATCGTGCACGACGAGGAGGCCCTGCACCGGGCGCTGGCGGAGGCGGCGCGACAGCGGCTGGTCGGCGAGCTGTTCGCCGAGGCGTTCCTCGCCGGTCCGCTGTACAGCGCGGAGACCATCGGCTGGGACGGGACCACCCGGCTGCTCGGGGTGCTGAGCCGCCAGACGTCCCGGGCGGCGGTGGTACGGGAGGAGGCGGCGGCTTTCCCGGTGGCGCTGGCCGAAGGCGAGCGGGCCGGGATCGAGGCATGGGTGGGCCGGGTCCTGGCGGCGGCGGGGCACACCCGCGGCTTCGCCCATGTGGAGTTCGTCCTGACCGCCGACGGGCCCGAGTTGGTGGAGATCAACCGCAGGATCGGCGGCGCGCTGGTCGGCGAGGTGCTGTGCCGGACGCTGCGGACCAACGTCTACACGGCCATGATGGACGAGGCGCTCGGCCGTCGCCCGGCCCTGCTGGACACCCCGCTCGACACCGGAGGGCCCGCGTACGGCTTCGTCCTGGTGTACGCGGAGCGGCCCGGGGTGCTGAAGGGCTGGCACGGCCTCGACGAACTCGGGGCGTTCCCCGGGGCGGTGGAGTGGTTCCCGGTCCGCGAGCCCGGCGAGAGCGTGGTCCACGTCGGCGACCAGCGGGGCTGTACGGGCATGGTGCTGGCCGAGGGGCGGACGGCGGAGCTGGCCCAGCACCGGGCGTGGAGCGCGGCCGTCCGGGTCCGCCCGGTCGTCGCCGGGGCGCCGTGAGCCCGGGAAGGTGAGCCTCGGCCGGACGGACGGGACTCCGGGGGCCGGCGCGGACCGTGGGCGGTCGGGCCGGGCCCGGCCGAGGACCGCTCCCGGCCGGACGGGCCGCCCGCCGCTCACCGGTCCCCAGCGGTTCCTGCTGGGGGGCTCGTTCCTGATCACGCTGGGCAGCTTCGCCGTGCTGCCCTACATGTCGGTGCTGCTGCACCAACGGCTCGGCCTCGGTCTCGGCACGGTCGGCATCGTGCTGGCCGTCGCCTCGCTGATCCAGTTCGCCGGCGGGGTGGTGGCGGGGCCGGTGACCGGGCGGATCGGGCTGCGGCGCGCGATGCTGCTGGCGCTGGGACTGCGTACGGCGGGGTTCGCCGCGCTCGTCCCCGGGCTGACGAGCCCGGTCCTTGCGGTCGGAGCGCTGCTGCTGGTGTCGGCGGGCGCGGCGCTGTACCTCCCGGCGAACAAGGCGTATCTGGTGGAGGGGGCGGCCGAGGCGCAGCGCCCCCGGCTGCTGTCGGCGAGCAGTTCGGCGTTCAACGCGGGGATGGCGCTGGGCCCTCCGGCCGCCGCGCCGCTCGTCATGGGCTCCCCCGGGGTGCTGTTCTCCTGCGTCACCGTGCTGTTCGCGCTCGTGGGGGCCGGGCACGCGCTGCTGCCGGCGGGCGCGGCGGACCGGCCCTCCGACGGGTCGTCCGATGGGTCGTCCGACAGGTCGTCCGATGGGTCCTCCACAGCGCCCGCCGCCGGTCGGGCCCCGGGGTCCGGCGCCCCGCACCCGGGGCCTTCCCCGTTCGTGGTGACCGTGCTGAGCGTGTACGCGTTCATGTTCTTCCAGCACTATCTGGCGCTGTACGCGGTCCCCCGGACATCGGCGGCCTTCTACGGGGCCGTCCTGACCGGGTACGCGGCCCTCCTCGTCGTCGCACAGCCGTTGCTGGCGGAACGGGTCGCGGCACTGAGCTACCCGGCCGCCCTGCGGTGGGGGTTCGGCGCGATGGCGGCGGGCATGGCAGCGATCGGGGCCGGGGGGCACGCGGGGATCGCGGTGGGCGGGGCGCTGCTGTGCCTCGGGGAGATCGTGCTCTTCCTCAAGAACGACTTGGAGGCGCTGGCCCGTTCGTCGGCCGCCCCGGCGAACGTGTTCGGGCGTCAGCGCCTGGCGGCGGGCATCGGCGCGTTCGCCAGCGGGGTGGTGGGCGGGCAGTTGTACGGGGCGGCGGAGTCGGCGGGTTCGGCGCGGGGGTTCTGGGTGGCGGTCTGCCTCCAGTGCCTGTTGCTGCCGGTGCTTCTGCTCCGCCGACGGCGCACCGCCCGGGACCCCTAGGTCGTGTCCGCAAAGTCTCGTCTGGCCCACGACGCCTGGCACGCACTCTCGCGGCGTTGCCGAAATGCCCGAGTAGCTCCGCTACTAGGACACTCCGGCGCCTTGCGAGAGCACGCACCAGACGCCGCGGGCCCCGCCCAGAGGGCGGACGACGATACTTTGCGGACACTCCCTAGGGATCGCGGGCGGGCGCCGACCAAGGGCTGGGCAGGTCGGTCAGGCCGATGCGGGGAGCGGGCGCCGGTGCGCTTCGGTCGGCGCCGCGCGCCACTGCCCGGCGAGTTCGCGGCGGGCGCGGGCCACGCGGGAGCGCACGGTGCCGATCGGGCAGCCGGCGGCGGCCGCCGCCTCCTCGTAGGACGCGCCCAGCAGTTGGGTGAGGACGAAGGCCTGACGGCGTGCCGGGTCCAGTCGGCGCAGGGCGTCCAGCACCGCGACGGACTCCTCGAATCCGGGGAGATGACGGGGCTGGGCGCGTTCCGCGGCGGTCTGCCAGTCCGCGGTGTCGGCGGTCCGGGGGCGTACGGCGGCGGCGCGGTGCCGGTCGATGACGACGCGTCGCGCGATCGACATCAGCCAGGTCCGGGCGCAGGAACGCCCCCCGAACCGGGCCAGTCCGCTCATCGCCCGGAGGTAGGTCTCCTGAGCCAGGTCGTCGGCCCCGGGGACGTCGGAGCTGAGATAGGCGACGAATCTGCGGACGTCCTCGTAGGTCGCCCGGACGAAGCGGTCGGCGGCGTCCCGGTCCCCGCCGCCCGCGGCGAGCGCCCAGTCGGTGATCTGCCCGTCGTTCTGCCGGGCGGCCGGGACCCGGGGGCGGGGCAGGCGGGTGGTGGACACCCGGATGACCGGCGGCCGGGAGGCGGGCGGCGGCGCGGCGGCAGCGGGCTTTGCGACGGCCGGTGGTGCGGGGGCCGGGAGCGCGGTGGCCGGTAGCACGGTGGCCGGTAGCAGGGTGTCCGGTAGCGCGGTGGCCGGTAGCGCGGTGGCCGGTAGCGCGGGAGCAGGAAGTGTCACAGCAGTCCTTCGCGTCCTTGCGGAGCCGCGGCAGCGGTCGCCCGGCTCCGGTGACCGGTCCCGGGCCCCGTCGGGGACGGCCCGGTGAACCGGCATGCCTGTCACGGGTGTGCGCGGCGCACACCCGTACCGCCTCCGGCGCACAGCGGCCGGAGGGCGGATGGAGGTCAGAGGAAGCGGGGGGAGAGCGGTGGCCCGCGCCGGGAGATGGCGTGCAGGGCGAGAAGGTCCCGGGGTCGGCGGGGCCGGTGGCGGACACGTCGTCGGACGGGCGGCGCGGGCGCGGGCGGCGTCGCGGACCACAGGCGCCAGGCCGTCCGCAGCGGTGCCCGGACGAACAGCACCAGACAGCGGCCCAGCCGGGCGAGGGCGACCTCGCCACGCCACAGCCACCAGCCGCAGATCAGCCCGGCCACCGCGTGGGCGGCGGCCATGCCGAGAGTGAACGCCGCCCCGTCGAAGGCGGCCAGAAGTCCCATCAGGTCCGACGAGCCGCCGATCGGGACCTCGTGAGCGGAATGGTTCATCGCGTCCGACGCACGGCGCCCGCCGCCCGCGTGGTGCGCGCCGACGCCGGACGGCAGCCAGGATCCGGCACAGGCGAAGAAGGCGTGCAGCCCCAACTGGCCCAGGACATGGGCCGTCACGGTCACCGGAGCGCTCCGCTCCCGCGCGGCGAGCCACCATCCCGCCCCGCACACCGGCAGCAGCGCGGCGGCCTGGACGAGCAGGGGCAGGGGCGCGCCGGACATCAGCGCGTGGCCGAGTCCGGACACGGCGACGCACACCACCGCGAACAGCGCGGTGCGTCCGAGTCGGAGTGCGGTTCCGGCTCCCATGGCAGCCATCGTGCCAGTCGCACCCACCCCGGAGAGAAGAGCACCAGATGCCGAAACAACGGGAGTTCGCCGCGTTTGCCCCACCGGCAGCTCAGTGTGATCCATGTCACACGTGAAGGGCGGGAACTTTCCCCTCCCCGCGTCCGACTGCTCCAACAACGCGTCTGCGTACGCCTCGTGGCCCGGGGCCGCCGCACCGCCCCCGCCACCCGATGCCCCCGCCCCGAAGAGGCCGCATGACGAACCCACTCCCCACCCCTGAACCGGCAGCGGCCGCCGAGACGCCCGGAGGCACCGCGCCGGCCACCGAGGCCGGACCTGGAACCGTGGCCGCGGCCACCGAAAGCACCGCACCGGACGACGGCCAGGTCCCCGCCCCCCGGCGGCCGGGAGAGCCGAGACGGCCGACGCTCCGCTCCGACCTGCGGGCCTCGTGGCCCGACGGCCTGGTGGCGCTCCTCATCACCGCGGCGATCTTCGTCCTGCTCTACATACGCATCCGCAACAAGACCTCGTCCACGGTCACCGTGATGCCGTTCATGGCCGACGCGGGCGGCTTCTGGATGTACTTCCTCAGCCAGGCGTTCGGCTGGTCCGCCCTGCTCTGGGCCTGGGGGACCGTCATCCTCGGGCTGATGCTGTCCGGCCCCCGGCCGGGCCGCCTGCCGCTTTCGGGCCCCCGGCTGGAACGCCTGCACCGCACCACGAGCCTCAACACCATCGCCCTGATCGCGGCCCACGCCCTGCTGTTCGGGGCCGAACTGGTCCGGCACGACACCGCGTCCTGGAACTCCGCGGTCGCCACCGCCTTCGTGGAGGCCCTCGTCCCCGGCGGCTACGACTCGGGGACCGGCAAGATCGCCCTCCCCATCGGCCAGGCGGCCCTGTACCTCGCGATCCCCCTCGGCCTGATCTTCTACGTACGCCACCGCATCGGCCAGAAGACCTGGCGGGTACTGCACCGCTGCGTGATCGTCGTCTACGTCCTCAGCGTCTGGCACACCCTGCTGTACGGGACCAACGTCTGGTACGACGGCTGGTTCCGCACGAGTGTCTGGCTGCTCCAGCTCCCGATCGCCGTGCTGCTGCTCCTGCGCCTGATGCGGCCCGCCCGCCGCTCCGAGAAGCTGCCCGGCCGGCCCGGGGCGACCGCGAAGGCCCGCACGGGGTGGGCGCTGCGGCTGGGCGGCCGGCTCGCGGTGGTGGCGGTCGTGGTGGCCCTGGTCGCCGTCGTGGCCAGCGGCAGCGACGGCGGGCGCAGCACACCCCCGGAGGACACCACCTCCACCCATAACCACGACTGAGAGGCCGTCCGCCACCACTGGTGAAAGCCGCCCACACCAGCGGTGAGAGCCGCCCGCCACCACGAGTGAGAGCCGTCCGCCCGGCGACGTACGCTCGGAGGCATGACCACCAACGATCTTCCCGTGATCGCCGCAGTCGACGGCTCCACGCACAGTCGGCAGGCGCTCGACTGGGCCACCCACGAAGCCGTGCGGCGGGGGCTGCCCCTGCTGATCGTCCACGTCCGCCCCATCACCCGGCAGGTCGACGAGGAGACCGGACGGCGCGAGGCGGAGGCCCTCCTCGCCGAGTCCGTGCGCCGGAGCGCGCTCATCGCTCCGGAGCTGCGGCCCTCGACGCTGGCCCCGTTGGACTTCCCGTCGGCGGCCCTGGTCTCGCTCGGCCGGGACGCGTCGATGATCGTGGTCGGCTCGCGCGGGCTCGGCGGCTTCCGCTCGCTGATGGTCGGTTCCAACAGCCTCGCCACCGCGTCGATGGCGAGCTGTCCCGTCGTGGTCGTGCAGGAGGACCGCCCGGAGGGGGACGAGAGCCGTCCCGGGGACGCGGGGGCCTTCACCGACATCGTGGCGGGGGTGGCAGCCGACGAGAGCAGCGAGGCGGTCCTGGAGTTCGCCTTCGCCACCGCGGCTTCCCGGCCGGGTGCCCGGCTGCGGATCGTGCACGGCTGGACGATGTTCTCCTCGATGCTCGCGGGCGGCCCCGTCCTGGACCGGCAGGAGGCGGCGGGCTCGGCCGCGCGGACCCTGGCCGAGCTGACTTCGGGGTGGCACGAGAAGTACCCGCAGGTGGAGATCGTCCGGGAGCCGGTCAACGGTTCGGCCTCGCGCACCCTGGTGACCGCGTCGGCGACGGCGGCCCTGACGGTGATCGGCCGTCGCAAGGGCGGCGAGTCGCTCGGGCTGGGGCTGTCCCCGGTGGCGCAGACGGCGGTCACGCACGCGCTGGGACCGGTCGCCGTCGTGCCCTGTTGAGCCGATTCCCCTGCTCTGCCGAGCCGTTCTCCCCCGCCCCGACGGGTCGCCGGACGCGGCCCGTCGGCGCGGGCCCCTTGGCCTGGCGGGCGGCTTGACCGAGACTTGCCCGATGACACAGCGTGTGGCACTCGCGACCGTGCTGGACCGGCTTGCCATCGATGCGGTGATCACCGGGTACGCGGTGGCCGTCGACGACGGGGCCTGGTCGGACTACGGCGCCCTGTTCACCCCGGACGGCCGCGCGGACTACCGGGGTGCCGGGGGTGTGGAGGGCCCGGCCGACGAGATCGCCCGGTGGCTGGAGGAGACGATGCGCCTCTTCCCCGTACGTCAGCACCTCATCGTCAACCGCCGGATCGACCTGGAGGACCTGGGCGGCTATACGGGCGACCGGGCCGAGGTACGGGCCGACTACCTCAATCCGATGTGCCTGGCCAGGAAGACGGCGGCGGACGGGCCGGAGGCGGACACGCCGGGCCGGGCGGATTCCGGGCAGGCCGGGGTTGCCACGCCCGACTTCGTGACCGGCGGCCGCTACACCTTCGAGCTGCACCGCGCCGAACCTGGCTGGCTGATCCGTACGGTCACCGTCCATGAGAAGTGGCGCAGGGCGCAGGGCGCGTAGGCCCCGCCGTCGCACTGCCGTCGCCGCCGCCCGAAGGGCGCCGGGCCCGTCCGCCGTGCCCCGCTCGGCCCGCGCCCTGTGTCCGGCGGGGATCACCTCCCCCACACTGGGTGTCCAGGGGTTGACGCGGTGACGGCGCCCGCCCGCCCGCGCACGACCGAGGAGGGCACGGCATGCGAATCCGGGGCGGGCGTCTCCCGGTCGGCCGGAACGCGGCCGGCGCGCCCGGCGAAAACATGTCCGGTGAGGGCGCGGCTGCTGAAGGCGGTTCCGGCGCAGGCGGCGCCTCCGGGGACGGCGTCTTCGGTGACGGCGCCTCCGGGGACGGTCCGGAGGCCGGCGGCCGGGGCTCCGCCGGCGCGGGGGCGCTCTCGTCCCCCTGGGCCCGGGGCGCGGCGGCGCTGCTCGCCGGGGCGCTGCCCGCGCTCGCCTTTCCCGCGCCCGGACTCTGGTGGTTCGCCTATGTGGCGCTGGTCCCCTGGCTGCTGCTGATCCGCACCGCGCCCTCACCCCGCAGGGCCGCGCTGGACGGCTGGATCGGCGGCATCGGCTTCGTCATCGCGGTGCACCACTGGCTGATGCCGAGCCTCCACGTCTTCATCGTGCTGCTGGCCGCCCTGCTGGGACTGCTCTGGGCGCCCTGGGGGCTGCTGGTGTCCCGGCTGCTCGGCGGGTCCCCTTCCGTGTCGCGTGCCGTCGCCGCCGTGGTCGTCGTGCCCTCCGGGTGGCTGATGATCGAGCTGATCCGGTCCTGGGAGGGGCTCGGCGGGCCCTGGGGGCTCCTCGGCGCGAGTCAGTGGGAGGTCGCCCCCGCCCTGCGGGTCGCCTCGGTGGGCGGGGTGTGGCTGGTGAGTCTGCTGGTGCTCGCGGTGAACACCGGCGCGGCCCTGCTGGTCGCCGACCGCGCGGCCCGTACGGCCGCCGGCGTCCTGCTGGTGGTGTGTGCCCTGTCCGTCGCGGCGGTGTGGGCCTGGGCGCCGCGGCCCACGAACACCGGAACGGTCAGGATCGCCGTCGTGCAGCCGGGCGTCGTGGAGGGGCCGGGAAGCGTCGCGCGCCGCTTCGACCGGGGCGAGGAGCTGACCCGTTCGCTGCGGGGCCGGAACGTCGACCTGGTGGTGTGGGGCGAGAGCAGCATCGGGGCGGGTGCGTGGGAGCGTCCGGAGACCGCGCGGCGGCTGGCTGACCTGTCCCGCCGGGTCGGCGCGGATCTGCTGGTCAATGTGGACGCCCGGCAGACGGACGGCTCGGGGCGGTCGGGGATCTTCAAGTCGGCGGTGCTCGTGGGCCCCGAGGGGCCGACCGGGGACCGCTACGACAAGATGCGTCTGGTCCCGTTCGGCGAGTACGTCCCGGCCCGCTCCCTGCTGGGGTGGGCGACCTCCGTGGGCAAGGCGGCGGGCGAGGACCGGTTGCGCGGCGACCGCCAGGTGGTGATGACCCTGCCGGACGGGGCGCGGGGGCTGCGGATCGGCCCCCTGGTCTGCTTCGAGACGGCGTTCCCCGACATGAGCCGCAGGCTGGTGCGCGACGGGGCACAGGTGATCGTCGCCGAGTCCGCCACCTCGACGTTCCAGGACAGCTGGGCCCCGGCCCAGCACGCCTCGCTGGGGGCGCTGCGGGCCGCCGAGAACGGCCGCCCGATGGTCCACGCGACGCTCACCGGGATCAGCGCGGCGTACGGGCCCCGGGGGGAGCGGGTGGGCCGCCCGCTCGGCACGGACGCGAGCGCGACGGAGGTGTTCGACCTGCCGCTGGCGCGCGGGAGCACGCTCTACGGGCGGCTCGGCGACTGGCCGGTGTACGGGGCGCTGGCGGCGCTGGCCGTGCTGTGCGCAGTCGAGGGGCTGCGGGCGCTCAGGAGGCCTGCTCCAGGGCCTCCCGGACCACCCGCTCGCACAGCTCATGGGTCGCCAGGGCGTCCCGGGCACTGAGCGTTTCGCCCCGGCGCACGGCGTCGAGGAAGGCGTGCACGCAGGCTTCGATGCCGCGCTGCCGGGCCACGGGGACCCAGTCGCCGCGCCGCTGCACGCTGGGACGGCCCTGGTGGTCGACGATGTCCGCGAGGTTGATGACCTGTCGCTTGGAGTCCTGGCCGGAGACTTCGAGGATCTCCTCGGTCGACCCGTTCAGCCGGTTCATCATGCCGATCGCGGTGAATCCGTCGCCGGACAGCTGGAGCACCACGTGGTGCATCAGCCCGTCCACGATCCGGGCCCGCACGGTGGTGTGGTCGACGGTGCCCGGGACCAGGAAGCGCAGGGTGTCGACGACGTGGATGAAGTCGTCGAGGATCATCGTGCGGGGATCCTCGGGCAGTCCGACCCGGTTCTTCTGCATGAGGATCAGCTCGCGCGGGTGCTCCGCGCACTGCGAGTAGCCCGGGGCGAGGCGGCGGTTGAAGCCGACGGCGAGGCTGACGCCGCGTTCCTCGGCGAGGTTCACCAGCCGCTCGGAGTCGGCGTACTCATAGGCGATCGGTTTGTCGACATAGGTGGCGACACCGGCTTCGAGGAGCCGTTCCACGATCTGCGGGTGCACGGCGGTCGGGGCGTGCACGAACGCCGCGTCCAGCCCGGCGGCGAGGAGGGAGTCGAGGGTCGTGTGACGGCCGTCGGCCGGAACGCGGTGGGTGTCGCCGACGGCGTGGAGCGTGGCGGGGGTGCGGGTCTGCAGATGCAGTTCGACCCCCGGTACGGCGCTGAGCACCGGCAGGTACGCCTTCTGCGCGATGTCGCCGAGCCCGATGCAACCGATCTTCACGAGGTCTCCCTGTCGCCGTGCCGCGCCGCTGTGCGCGGCTGTTCACGCCCCGGCAGCATACGTCGCGGCCGTCCTGGGACCTTCTGCCGGTCCGCTCGCGAATTCCCTGGCCAGGGCCATGATCATGAGCAACTATGGCCCCCATGACTTCTCCGGAACGCACCGAACCCGCTCTCGACGCCGCCGAACGCCCCATGTTGGAGGGCTGGCTCGACTACCACCGCGCGACCTTGGCCATGAAGTGCGCGGGGCTGACGGACGCCCAGGTGCGCGAGGCCTCGGTGCCGCCGTCCGCCTTCACGTTGCTCGGGCTCCTTCGGCACATGGCCGAGGTGGAGCGCGGCTGGTTCCGTGAGGTGCTGGCGGGCGAGGAGCTGCCGGACCTCTACTGCACCGAGGAGGACCCCGACGGCGAGTTCCATGTGACGGAGTCGGACACCTGGGCCGAGGCGGACGCCACCTGGCGGGCGGAGGTCGCGGCGGCCCGGAAGAACGCCGCCGCGTTCGGCCTGGACGACTTCTCCAAGGGCGTCGGCTCGGCGGGCAAGCCGTTCAATCTGCGCTGGATCTACACGCACATGATCGAGGAGTACGCCCGGCACAACGGCCACGCCGACCTGGTGCGCGAGCGCGTGGACGGCGCCACCGGCGACTGACGGTCGCGTCTCCGGCGGCCGCGGGCGGGACCCGGGCGCCGGCGCCGGCGTGACACCGTGCTGACCGGGTCACTCGTGCGGGCCATTCCGCGCCCACCGGGCCCCCGGCGGGCGGGCCGCACCGCAGAGTTACCCAGGTGCAGAGAACCAGAATCGCCGCGAAACTTTTGGTCGGGCTGACGGTCACGGCCGTCTCCGGCTGCGTCTCGGTGGAGCCCCGGGCCGTTCCCCCACCGTATCCCGGCGCCACCGGGCCGGCCCAGGACGTGGCCCCGCAGATCGTGCAGCCGCCCGCCCGTGAGGCGTTGGAGGCCGTGCCGGATCCGAGCCCGCGGGCGGCCCTGCCGTCCTCCCCCGCGCCCGCGGCCGGCTCCCCACCGCGGGCCCGGCGCACCGCACCGGCGGCGGCCTCCCCTCCTCGGGAGCGCCCGGACCCGCCGGGGTCCCGGACGCCGCGCCGGGTCCCGGGCGTCCCGTCCGTCACCGTGCCCGTCCTGCCGCGCGTCCCCGGCGGCGGGGCTGACGTCTGCGCGCTCGGCCGGGGGTACGGCGGCTGGCCGGCGGGCAGTCCGGAGTCCCGCATCTGCTCGGATACGTACGGTCGCTGACGCTCCCGCCTCCGCGCGGGCGCCCGGGGTCACTGCTCCCGCATGCGGAGCTCCAGCCGGTCGATGGCGGCGCGGACCCCGCCGCCGTACCCGTCGTCCGCGAGCGACTCGGCCGCAGCGCGGGCCCGCTGGAGGTGGATACGGGCCGAGTCGGGGCGCTCGAGTTTGAGGTAGTCCGCCGCGAGGTTGAGGTGTAGCGAGGGGTAGAACGCCCGGACGGCCGGGGTGTCCCGGTGTTCCGTCGCCCGGGCCCCGCCACGCCCCTCCCCGCCGCCCGGCCCGTCCCCGCCGTCCGGCTCGTCGCCCGGCCCCTCGGCGGTTCTCAGCCCCTCGGCGGCCGTCAGCGCGCGCAGATCCCAGGCCAGCTCGTCGCCGGGGTCGTCCTGGGTGTCGGCCATGTAGTGCGCGAGGGTGCAGCGGTGCAGGGCGTCGCCGTCCGCTCCGAGCTCCGACCAGAGCGTGCCGAAGCGGTTGCGGGCCTCCTCCCGGTCACCTCCGTGGAGCAGCATGATCGCCTGGCCGATCCTGGTCATGACGGCGTCATCGGACGCCTCCTGCTGCTCCACCACTGCGGTCTCCTCCGTCGCCGGTCCAGCCGGTTGCCGTCGGTCCGACGCTAACGCCGGGCTTCCGCATATCCGGTCAGACACGGGCGTCAAGGCCGGTCAGCCGGGGCCCGTCAGCCGAGTTCGGGGATCCGCCAGTCGATCGGCTGGTGCCCCTGGGCGGCCACGGCCTCGTTGATCTGGGTGAAGGGGCGGGAGCCGAAGAACCTCTTCGCGGAGAGCGGCGAGGGGTGCGCGCCCTTCACCACCACGTGGCGCTCCTCGTCGATCAGGGGCAGCTTCTTCTGCGCGTAGTTGCCCCAGAGCACGAAGACCGCCGGGTCGGGCCGGTCGGCGACGGCGCGGATCACCGCGTCGGTGATCTTCTCCCAGCCCTTGTTCTTGTGGGAGTTGGCCTCGCCGCCCCGGACGGTGAGCACGGCGTTGAGCAGGAGGACGCCCTGCTCGGCCCAGGGCATCAGATAGCCGTTGTCCGGGATCGGCAGGCCGAGCTCCTGCTGCATCTCCTTGTAGATGTTGCGCAGCGACGGCGGAGTCCTGACACCGGGGCGCACGGAGAAGCAGAGCCCGTGTCCCTGGCCCTCGCCGTGATACGGGTCCTGGCCGAGGACGAGGACCTTCACCTGCTCGTACGGCGTGGCGTCCAGGGCGGCGAAGACCTGCTCGCGCGGCGGATACACGGGCCCCTTGGCCCGCTCCTCCTCGACGAAGTCCGCCAGCTCCTTGACGTACGGCTTCTGGAGTTCTTCGCCGAGGACAGCGCGCCAGGACTCGGGCAGCAGGTCGATATCGGTCACGTCCACAACCTCCGGTGAGCAACAGGTTCTTGATCCCAGAACCTACCGGTCGCCACTGACAACGGGCCCCGGAAGCCCCTCCGTACGACGTCTACCAGCTGGCCTTGCGGTACAGCTCCCACATCTGCATCACGGTCTGCGGGTCGAGTGCGCGCTCGCCGCCGCCGATGTCCTCGCCCGCGGCGACGTACAGCTTGCCCTGCCACAGCGGCAGCAGGCGGACGTCCTCGACGAGGATCTCCTGGGCCCGCTCGAACTGCTTGCTGACCGCGCCCCGGTCGCTCTCCTGCCGCGAGGCGGGGATCAGCTGCTGGGTGATCTCCTTGTTGATGTACGGGGTGCCGGTGACGCTCTCCTTGCCCACGAAGGGGGCGATGAAGTTGTCGGGGTCCGGGAAGTCCGGGAACCAGCCGCGGCCGAAGACCGGGTACTCGCCCTTGTTGAAGCCTTCCTGGAAGACCTTCCAGGGCTCGCCCTGCAGCGTGATCTCGAACAGCCCGGAGTCCTCCAGCTGCCGCTTGATCTCCTCGAACTCGGGCTCCGTGGAGGAGCCGTACCGGTCGGTGGTGTACCAGAACTTCATCTTCACGGGCTCGGTGATACCGGCCTTGGTGAGGATGTTCTTCGCCTTCTTGACGTCCGGGTCGCCGAAGGTGTCGAAGAAGCTCGTGGTGTGTCCGGCGATGCCCTTGGGGACCATGGAGTAGAGCGGCTCGGCGGTTCCCCGGTAGACCTTGGCGACCAGGGCGTCGCGGTCCACGACGTGGGCGATGGCCTTGCGGACGGCGGGGTTCGCGGCGGCCGGGTCCTTCGGGTTGAAGACCAGGAAGCGGATGTCCGCGCCGGTGCTCTCGACGATCTGGAGGCCGGCGTTGTCGTCCTTGTTGTCCTCCAGGCTGACGACCTCCTCGGCGGTCAGACCCCGGTAGGTGGCGTCGATCTCGTCCGCCTTGAGCGCGCTCACCATGTCGGCGGACTTCTCGAAGTAGCGGATGGTGACCGCGTCGTTCTTCCGGTTGGCGAAGCCCTTGTAGTCCGGGTTCTTCTTCAGCTCGGCGGTGACCCGGTCCTCGTAGGACTCCAGGAGGTAGGGGCCGGAACCGGTGACCTTGCCGTCGTCGCGGATCTTGTCCTTGCGGTAGTCGCCGGGGGCGACGAGCGACATGGCGGGCGTGGCCAGGATGAACGGGAACGTGGCGTCGGACTTGTTCAGGTGGAAGATGACCGTGTCGTCGCCCTTGGTCTCGATCCGGTCCAGGGAGTCGAGCATCCCCGCCGGGCCGCCCTTGAAGTGGATGTCCACGATGCGGTCGATCGAGTACTTCACGGCCTCGGCGTCGAGCTTCTCGCCGTTGGAGAACTTGAGGTTCTTCTTGAGCGTGCACCGGTACGCCATGCTCGTGGCGTCGGTGAACTTGCAGGACTCCGCCGCGTCCGGCTCCGGGATCGTGCTGCCGGAGGGGAAGCTCACCAGGGTCTGGTAGACGTTCCGCATCAGCTCCCAGGAACCGTCCCAGGCCGCCGCGGGATCGAGTGTGGACGGTGAGCTGGTCGTCCCGACGGTTATCTTCTGGTCCGTTTCCGATCCGCTGTCGGAAAGGAGACCGCAGCCGGCCAGCAGAGAAAGGGAAGCTAGGGCTGCAGCAGCCTGCAGACTGGCCCGGTAGAACACGTGCACGCTCCTCGATCAGCCATGGGTCGGCAGACCATACCGCAGCGCCCCACCGGGTCAATCCGCTGGCCCGGCGGGGCACTTGACTCAATCAGGGCCAAACCGGCCCAGGCCGCTCTCAGCCCACGCCGGCGTTGAGGAAAATTCCCCCGTCGACCACGAGGGTCTGACCGGTGATCCAGTCGGACTGGGCGGAGGTGAGGAAGGCCGCCGCGCCCCCGATGTCCTCGGGCACGCCGAGCCTGCCCAGCGGGTAGGCGGCGGCCGCCTCCGCTTCGCGCCCCTCGTAGAGGGCCTCGGCGAACCTGGTCTTGACCACGGCCGGGGCGATGGCGTTGACCCGGACGACCGGGGCGAACTCGTGGGCCAGCTGGAGGGTCAGGTTGACCATCGCCGCCTTGCTCATGCCGTACGCACCGATGAACGGTGAGGCGGAGACCCCGGCGACCGAGGCGATGTTCACGATCGCCCCGCCGTTCTCCTTCTGCCAGGCCTTCCAGGTCCGCTGGGCGAAGCCCAGCGCCGAGATCACATTGGTCTCGTAGACCTTGCGGGCGACGTTCAGGTCGAGCTCCGCCATGGGGCCGAAGACCGGATTCGTCCCGGCGTTGTTCACCAGGTAGTCGACCCGACCGAAGGCCTCCATCGTGCGCTCGACCGCGACGGCCTGGTGCGCCTCGTCGTGCGCCTTGCCCGCGATGCCGATCACCCGGTCGGAGCCGAGCCGCTCGACGGCCTCCTTCAGGGCCTCCTCGCCCCGCCCGGTGATGGCCACCCGGTCGCCGCGGGCGACGAGCGCCTCGGCGATCCCGTAGCCGATGCCCCGGCTCGCGCCCGTGATCAGGGCGACTTTTCCGCTGTCCTGCACCGTCATGATGTCCGCTGCCCTTCGGATCAGTTGAGGGGTCCGCCGGCCACGTACATGACCTGGCCGGAGACGAAGCCCGCGTCGTCGCCCGCGAAGAAGGCGATGGCGTTCGCGACGTCCTCGGGACGGCCGACGCGCTGGACCGGGATCTGGGTGGCGGCCGCCGCCTGGAACTCCTCGAAGCCCATGCCGACGCGGGCGGCCGTCTGCGCGGTCATCTCCGTGACGATGAAGCCGGGCGCGACGGCGTTGGCGGTGACGCCGAACTTGCCGAGCTCCTTGGCGAGCGTCTTGGTGAGGCCCTGGAGCCCCGCCTTGACCGCGGAGTAGTTGGCCTGGCCCCGGTTGCCGAGGGCCGAGGAGGAGGAGAGCGAGACGATCCGGCCGAACTTGGCCTCGACCATGTGGGCCTGGACGGCCTTCGCCATCAGGAACGCGCCCTTGAGGTGCACGTTCATCACGAGGTCCCAGTCGGACTCGCTCATCTTGAACAGCAGGTTGTCGCGGAGCACGCCCGCGTTGTTCACGAGGATCGTCGGCGCGCCCAGCTCGGCGGCGACCCGCGCGACGGCGGCTTCCACCTGGCCGGCGTCCGACACGTCGCAGCCGACGGCGAGCGCGGTGCCCCCGGCGGCGGTGATCTTCTCGACCGTGTCCTTGCAGGCCGCCTCGTCGAGATCGAGTACGGCGATGGAACGGCCCTCGGCCGCGAGACGTACGGCGGTGGCGGCGCCGATGCCCCGCGCCGCTCCCGTCACGATGGCGACGCGCTGCTCGGTGGTGGACATGCTTGGTTCTCCTCGCCCTTGGATCGGGGCCCAGCGGGGGTCGGGGCGTTTCCCTGTCAGAAAGACTCCCGACCGCTGAGCAACCGCTTAGTACCTTCAGCAGACGAGACGCTAGAAGCCCTGGCACCCGGTGTCAACGGCGCACGCCCCGGCGGGCCGCACGTCACACCGGGCGGGAGCGCCCGCCGCTGTGCCGTCATGGTCCCGCCGGGGCGTGGATCAGCGCACGAGGAGGTCGAGCAGCCGTTCCACCTCACCGGCCGGGTCGGCGGTCAGGCCGCTGTGCACGGCACCGGGCTGGACGACCGTGGAGCGCGGGGCGATCAGCCAGCGGAACCGCCGCCCGGCGTCGTCGCCCGCCGCCTGACCGGCCCCCTCACCGCCGCCGCAGACCCCCTCGACGGCGCGCAGGGCGGCCCGCACCCCGATGACATCGGCCCTCGGATCCAGAGCCTTCAGCTTCGCCTCGTCGAGGTGCGTACGGGCGGCGACGAACGAGTGTGCCCGGCAGTAGACGAGCACCCCGGCGTTGAAACACTCCCCCCGCTCGACGCGGGGCACGACGCGCAGGAGCGCGTACTCGAAGACGTCGCGGCGCGTCATCGGCCACCCTCCTCACCGGTACGGGCGGACGCCGCGGCGCGGTCGTCGGCGGCCCGCTCCGGCCGGGGCGGCAGCCGCTCGGTGAGCCAGCCCGGCGCCTGGGAGGGCCGGGTCGCGGCCGGTGCGTCCAGCGTGATCCGCCCGTGGATGTCGGCGGCCCGCGCGAGCAGAGGTGCGATGTAGGCCCGGCGCACCTCGTCGGCGGAGGCGAAGCCGGGCTCGTCGGCCAGCCAGACGTCCGGCACGTCGGCGGCCACCTCGGTGAGCAGTTCCTCGGTGACCAGCGGGGCGAGCTCGGCGGCCGCGGCCGCGATGTCCGGCCCGAAGGGCGCCAGGACATGGTCCGAGGCGTTGTACGGCTTGTCGGCGGAGGCCTGGGCGCCGGGCCAGTTGTGGTGCCAGATCATGGTCGCGCCGTGGTCGATGAGCCAGAGGTCGCCGTGCCAGACGAGCAGGTTCGGGTTGCGCCAGGAGCGGTCGACGTTGTTGATCAGCGCGTCGAACCAGACGATCCGCCCGGCCTCGGCCGCCCCGACCTCGTAGGCGAGCGGATCGAACCCGAACGAGCCCGGCAGGTAGTCCATCCCGAGGTTCAGTCCGCCGCTCGCGCGGAGCAGCTCCTGCACCTCCTCGTCGGGCTCGGCGAGTCCGATGACGGGGTCGAGCTCGATGGTCACCAGCTCCGGCACCCGCAGCCCCAGCCGACGGCCGAGTTCCCCGCAGATGATCTCCGCGACGAGCGTCTTGCGCCCCTGTCCCGCCCCGGTGAACTTCATGACGTACGTGCCCAGGTCTTCGGCCTCGACGATCCCGGGGAGCGAACCCCCCTCACGCAGGGGCGTGACGTAGCGGGTCGCGATGACTTCGGTCAGCATTTTCCCAGGCTATACGGCATCGCATCCTTCGCATCCACGGGACACTAGATGGCGCTCTCACCTGGGCTGACCCTCTCGAAACCGCTTGGGGAGAATCTGGGGATTTTCGGCTTAAGCCTCGGGACTGCCGCTCCCCGAGCAGCCCGTCGATTGCTTCGCGCCGTGATGCCGAGCCCCATGCGCGAAGCAGCGCACAGTGGCCGAGGAGACCTTCACAACCCTTACGAGTTGGTGCGTGCCAACGGGCGGGATGCGTTTGCCCTGTTGGACGTCTTCTACATGCTGTGCAAGAGCGTGAGCTGGTGGGATGTCCCCGCGGAGCGGGTCGGCTGCAGCGGAGTCGAGCCGAAGAGCATGGCCGACCCCAGTGTGGTGACTTCGAATCCTTTGGCCTCGGCGCCTTCCACCAAGTGCTTGGGCGAGAGTGGCTTCTCAACGGGTGAGAGGCCTTCCTGCGGCTCTCCCTCCGTCGCCTCCTGAGCCGTACCGCCTTTGGCGGCACGCCAGTTCATCGCCTTCTCGGTGGGCTCGAAGAGCTTGCAGCGGGCGTTGGGTTCCCGCACGATGAGTCGCCCGCCGGGGCGCAGCACGCGCGCCGCTTCTCGCAGTGCGCGCCGCCACTCGGGAAGATGGACGCCCGAGCAGATGACCCCGTCGATCACCCCGTCCTTGAGGGGCAGGCTCCAGATGTCGCCCCGCAGGGCAACGCCCCGCTCGGGCGGAAAGCTCTGACGTGCGTACCAACATCCCGACGGAACGGTCCACCGCGACGACACGGCGGGGGGACGACGCGAGGTGTTCGGCTACTCTGCCCGTACCGCTGCCGAGGTCCACGACGACACCTTCCGGTGTTCGCTCCTCGATCCAGTCGAGGAGCCACGCCTTCGAGATCTTCGTGCGGGGGATCTCGCAGCAGGACCGGTAGTGCGGAGCTTCCTTGTCGTGGAAGTTCTCGTCGATGACGGATTCCTCTTCATCGGGGAGGTCCAGCGCCTCGAAGAATGGCACGGTACCCGCGGTGGGACCCCGCCTCGTTGTGAACGCCACATGCTGTCACGGACTCCACGCTACGAGGGGAACCTCAGACCGTCGGCCCGCAGGCCCAGCCTTGGCTCCCGGTCCTCCTGCCTGGTCGTTGTGACGCGTGCGAACGGACCGGTCCCGTACGGCGACTTCCGCCAGCGGGCCGGCTGCCCGCAGGACCATGACCAGGGCCCGGTCCGGATCGGCGGCCGCTAATCAGAGGGTGCAAAGAATTCGGAGGGTTCAGCGGGTCTTCTCCACGACGAAATCGCACAGCGCCTCAAACACCGCGCGTGCCGGTGCGTCGGGCAGCGCCCGGATCTCCCGTCGGGCGACCTCAGCCCACTCCCGCACCTCGGCCCGGGCCATGTCGATGGCCGGATGCTTCTGGAGGAGCGCCAGGGCTTCCGCGTGCTGTGCCGGGTCCGTCAGCTGGCCGGCACGCAGCAGTTCCACGAGCCGTGCGTCCGAGGGGTGCGACGAGCGCAGCGCGTAGATCATCGGCAGGGTGGGAACGCCCTCCCGGAGGTCGGCTCCCGGAGCCTTGCCGGACTCCTCTGACTCGCTGGTCACGTCGAGCACGTCGTCCGACAACTGGAAGGCCATCCCCCAGGCCTCGCAGGCCCTGCCGATGCGCGCGGTGACCTCGGCGGAGGCGCCGGACAGCAGGCTGCCCAGCTCACCGGAGGCGGCAAACAGCGACGCGGTCTTGTTGCCCAGCACACCGAGGTGGTGGCCCAGGCCGTCGTCCTCGCTCTGCGGTGGTCCGGCCGTCTCGGCCGACTGGCCGTCGACGAGGCGCATGAACGCCTTCGCGTGGAGCTGGATCGCCTCGTCGCCCAGACCCGCTATCAGTAGAGACGCGCGGGAGAAGAGGAAGTCCCCGGTCAAGACGGCGATCGGCGTGCCCCACAGCAGGTGCGCGCTGGGCACGCCGCGTCGGATGGTCGCCTCGTCCATGACGTCGTCGTGGTAGAGGGTGCCGATATGCGTCAGCTCCACAGCGACCGCCGCCGACACCAGACGCTCGTCGCGCTCGTTGCCGAACTGGGCTCCCAGGAAGACCAGGAACGGTCGCAGGCGCTTCCCGCCGGCACTGATCAAGTGACGTGCCGCCGCGGCGAGAACGTCGTTGTCCGTTGCCACGGACTCGATCAGCCGTCTCTCCACTTCCGTCATCCCAGCAGCGAGTTCTCTGGACAGCGCCGCATCGACAACGTCCAAGGGTAGGACTGCGTTCACAGAGCACTCCTCATCTGGGCGGACCAGCACCCGGGCCAAAGATCTTTGACAGGGTTTCAGTGTACGCATGCAGAAGGAATGCGACTGATTGATGATGGTGTGTGAAGTGCCCTGATCAGGCAACTTGTTCGATGGGTGGCATCCAGAGGTCGCCGGTGAAGGCGCTGCGGATGGCCACGAAGGCGCTCAGCCCGTGTTTGCGGGCGGAGTCGAGGCAGGAGCGCACGGCACGCCATGCCGTGGCGCCGTCGGCGGCTTGGTGACATCCGGAGATCTTAAGTGGGTCTTGACCGGGCGGAGTGCTCGCTCGCTGCAGCAGTTGGTGCCTCGGCTCCGGTCACATCCCGGATCAGGATCGCTGTCCGCTCCGCGGGGATGCGCTGGAAGACCAGCAGATAGACAGCGAGCGCCCCGCAGGTTCGGGCCGTAGGAGGAGGGGAAAGGGGAGGGGGATCCGGCGATCTCATCGGACATCCGCGCGGCGGTCACCGTCCCGCACGCGCATCGGCACCGGTACTCGGTCACCTACACCGTGGTCAACGGGATATCACGGACCTGACGGCGGCGGCTGACGTCCCCGCTTGCGCCCGCTCTTGATCTGCGGCTACTTCTCCGGCCGACCGAAGGTATCCCAGGACGTCCGCATCGAGGAGTTCTGGGAGTTGCGCCCCAAGCGACGCTCCAACTCCGCCACCCGCTCCGTCAACCGTTCTTTGGACGCGGCCAGTTCCGCCGCCTGAGCCTCCACGACCGCCACCTGTCCCGATCACCACGAGGAGATCCTCAGGCGACGCAGACTCCAGCCCCGACAACATGACCACTGATACAGCTCTGCACCCACCCGCCACCTATCGCATCGTCAGGAGACGAGCACCCGACCGGGCCTTCTGAATGCTTACGTTTCAGTTGTCGCCCGCCGCTGATGGAACGGTCACTGCATCGCCGGTGCCGGAAGGCGCGGGCAGCCGCCGTCGCATGTGCCGGACTTCGGGCACGAAGAGGACAGCGCAGGTGAGGAGCACGATGAGGGCGCCGCTGAACGTCAGGATGACCGAGGCCCCGAAGGAGCCGGCAAGCCCGCCGGCCGCGGCGATTCCCACCGGGGCGAGCGCGTAATTTCCCAGCGCGTCATAAGAGGATATGCGGGAAAGCTCGTCGGGCGGTATTTCCTGTTGCAGCGTGATAACCCAGCTCACCTCGAATACTTCCAGGAATGCCCCAGCCAGGAACGACGCTGCGACGACGAGAGGGGTCGACAGAGGAACAGCGAGCGCGAAGAACAACAGGGAGAGAGCGGGAAGCGACAGGATTCCGGCGAGGAGTATTCGCTTGGGCCGGAACCTGAGCAAGACGAAGCCGCCCACGACCGCGCCGAAACCGTAGGCGGCCACGATGAATCCCCAACTGCTCGCGCCATCGAGATCGGAATGCGCGACCAATGGCCCCAGCACGCTGATCAGAGCCGAACTCACGGTGGTGATGACCGCGGCCTGCGCAACAATCATCCATAGCCAGCGACGCGAAGTGAAAGCGCGCCAGCCGGCGCGCAGGTCGGTCAGCATGCTGGAGACCTGCACCCGCGGCAGGCCGGGGAATTGCATCCGGAATCTCAGCGCTCCGGCGACGGCAAAGCTCGCGGCGTCGAAAACGAGCCCCCAGCCCGGCCCCCACAGCACGATGAGAACGCCGCCGAGCGCAGCTCCGCCAATGGACGCCGTGTTCCTGGACATGCGGTCCAGGGATACCGCCGACGGTCTTTGATCGGCCGGCACCGTTTGTGGGAGCAGCCCCTGGGACGCCGGATAGCTCATCGCCACGCCGATGCCGCTCACTGCGGCCAGCACCGCCAGCTGCCAGACTCGCGCGTGCCCGCCGAGGATCAGTGCAGCCGCCGCACCTGCGGCGATAGCCTGCAGGCCATTCGCTGCCACCAGGACCCTATGACGCGGCAACCGGTCCGCGAGCACCCCGCCGATCAACAGGAACGCGACGATGGGGATGAGCTTGGCGGTCGCCACGAACCCCACATCGGTCGCCGAGCCGCCCACCCCGAGAACCGCGAAGGGTATGGCGACGTTCGCAATCGACGAGCCAGCAACAGAAATGACGTTGCAGGTCACGAGCAAGCGGAAATTGCGACTCTTCAGAGGACCTCGTGAGGCGCGCATATCAGGGGACCCGCACTTGCTGTATCTCCTCGATGCAGAAAATGTCCGCTTCATGGGGCGAACTGCCCGGATAGCAAGAATTATTCAACCGTGAGTTTTGGATATCCCGCTTGAATATGATCACATTGAACCCCCGGCCTTGACCACTGTCAAGGTACTACCGATTGATGGGACAGCGAATACCCAAGGACGACACGGGGCACCACCGAAGCGTGGTCTGTTTTAGTCCAGTACGCGAGGTATCTAGCGCCTTGTTCACTAATGTTCGCCGGGTCGGGTGACAGGGGCGGTTGATGTTCGCGGTGGGGGTCTGCCAGCCTCACTCTTGATGGCAACGTGATCGCTGTTGAGGGTGAGGTCAATGGCGGAGTTGGTCGGGGCAAGGCGGTTAACCGATGAAGAGGGACAGAGGCTGCAGCGGATCGTCCGGCGGGGCAGGCATGAGTCCGTGCGGGTCAGACGGGCTCTGATCATCATGGCGTCGGCGTCGGGCACCCCGGTGACAGCGATCGCCCGGCTGGTCACCGCTCATGAGGACACCGTTCGGGACGTGATCAACGCGTTCAACGAGAGGGGCCTGGCCGCGCTGGACCCTCGGTGGGCGAGAGCCCGTCCCCGCCTGATCAGCGATGACGAACGCGAGTTCATCATCACGACGGCCAAGACACGCCCCGTCGGACTGGGGCAGCCGTTCACGCACTGGAGTCTCCGCAAGCTCTTCGGCCCTCTACGGAACTTCATCATGGGCGGTTCCAACCACCCCAACCACCCGGCACTGGCCCGGAAGCTGCAGGACTACCTGCGGTG
Source organism: Streptomyces sp. NPDC091287 (assembly GCF_044768525.1). Lineage (NCBI taxonomy): Bacteria > Bacillati > Actinomycetota > Actinomycetes > Kitasatosporales > Streptomycetaceae > Streptomyces > Streptomyces sp. NPDC091287. Next base: position 8,859 of record NZ_JBIVUV010000020.1, on the reverse strand, counting down.
GCGCAACGCCAATGCCCGCCACCCGGACGTCCTGGCCGCCCAACGCCGCGAACGCGCCAAAGTCCGAAGCGAACGCCAACAACGCTGGGGACGGCCACGGCCTCAAGCCGCCTGATCAACCCCGGCAAACGTTCGTGGACAATGCACTAGCCCTACTGAGCAGGCGAATCTCCTGCTCGCGGTAGCAGGAACCTGCTAATGATCTGGAGACCTGTGGCGCTCCGCCACGGCCCGTCATACCATGACCGATGCATACTCCATGCGCTTGGGACCCTGCCTGCCCGGTCCCGTTGAGCGCCCAGCCAACGCGTCAAGTAGCGGGCCGGGTTGTTCCACGGTGACCTCCGACTTCTTTCATCGCAGGGTGACTTACGCTCCCTGCGAGCACATCTCCGCCCGCCTTAAATTCTGTTGACACCACTCATCTCACCGTTAAGATCCACTGGCTGAGATGCAGTAGGCACAGACAACTCCGAGAGGGCCGCACGTTGAACTCGGGAATCCGCAGGGAGGCGTTGTCCTACGGACAGCGGAGATTATGGCTTGCTGAGCAAGCGGCACCCGGAAGCTTGGCGTACACCACGCCCCTGATCCTGCGGCTCCGCGGTCCGGTGCGCCCCGACGTGGTGCAGGCGTCTCTGAGCGCCATCGTTGCGCGGCACGAGGTGCTGCGGACGGTGTTCGCGGCGGAGCGCGGGGTTCCAGTCCAGGTGATCGGCCCGGCGTACGAGGTCGCCCTGCCCGTGGTGGACTGCCGCGACGGCAGCCCGGACGACGTGGACGCTGCAATCCGGGAAGAGCTCACCACGCCCTTCCGCCTGGCCAGGGGCCCGTTGTTCCGCGCGCGGCTGATCGTGACCAGCGTTCAGGAGAGCGTCCTGGTGCTCAACATGCACCACATCGTGACCGACGGCTGGTCAGCCATCGTCCTGCAGGACGAACTGGCGGCGCTCTACCCGGCGCTGTGCGCGGGCGAGCCCTCGCCGCTTCCCAAGCTGCCCCTCCAGTACGCGGACCACGCGGTGCAGCAGGAGGTGCTGCTGACCGCGGATCGCAGGCAGGCGCTGGAGACGTACTGGCGCGACAAGCTCGACGGAGCCCCCGCCTACATGCAACTGCCCTACGACAGGCAGCCACTGGCCGATCCGCAGTGGGAAGGCGACACCCACAGCTTCACCCTCGACCCCCAACTCACCACCGACCTGCGCACCCTGGCACGCGACGAAGGCCTCACCCCCTTCATGGTCCTCCTCGCCGCCTACAACATCCTCCTGCACCAACTCACCGGCCACACCGACATCGTCATCGCCACCCCCGTCGCAGGCCGCAACCACCCCCACCTCGACCACCTCATCGGGTTCTTCGTCAACAACCTCGTGCTGCGCACCGACCTCGGCGCAAACCCCACCTTCCGCGACGTCACCCACCGCACACGCGAAACCGTCCTCGACGCACAAGACCACCAAGACCTCCCCTTCGACCTCCTCATCGCCGCCACCCGCCCCCCACGCCGCCCCAACCAAACCCCGTACTTGCAGACGTCGCTGGTCTACCAGCCGGAGTCCGTCTCCGAGTACGCCATCGGTGACCTCATGGCGGCCCCGACGCAGGCGCCACTGCCCGGCTCGTCGCTGGACCTGACCTTCCAGGTTTTCGAGGGCACCAGTATGCAAATCCAAGTCAACTACCGCAGCGACCTGTTCGACGCGAACACGATCGCGTCGCTGAGCGAGCGGTTCGTCGACGTACTGCGGCACGGCACGTCCCGGGGCGGCACTCCGATCACCGCCGGTCACAACAGCCTGCCCGAGCTCAAGGAGGGCGAGTCGCTCGCCGGCCCCGAGCGAGGGGACCTGCTGGACCTCAATCTGATCGACGAGATCGCTGGCGTCGTCAGCCGGCATGCAGATGCGCCGGCACTCCTGTGCATGGGCGAGCTCCTGACGTACGCCGAGCTGGACACGTCGAGCCAGGCGGTGTCCGCAGCGCTGACCGCCGCTGGAGTCGGCACGGGCGATGTCGTGGGGCTGTCGCTGGAGCCCGGAATCGCCCTGGTCGTAGCGATCGTCGCCACCGTCCGGATCGGTGCGGTCTACCTGTGCCTGGACACGGCCGCGCCCGCCGAGCGCAATGCTTGGCTGTCGCGTGACGCCCGCTGCTCCGTCCTGGTCTCCCACAAGGACGACACGGCTCCGAACGACTGGTCGTCCCTGGACTATGAGCGGCTGACGCCCGTGGAGGAGTCGTCGCAGTGGGCCGCCGCGGGCGCCCCCGCGGCCAAACGGCCCGCGTACGTCGTCTACACCTCGGGGTCAACGGGGCATCCGAAGGGCGTCGTCATCACGCACGACGGACTGTGCAACTGGGCGCTCGGGATGGGCGCGGCCATGGACATCGGCACCGCGACCAACATCGCCCAGCTCGCCACCACCTCCTTCGACGTGATGTCCGCCGAGGTGTGGATGGCGCTGCTGAACGGCGCGCAGCTGAGCGTCGTCCCCCGGCAGGAGCGGCGCGGTGCGCGGGTCATCAGTGCAGCGCTGCGGCGCGATGCGGTCACGCTGTACATGGGAACGCCCGGGCCCCTCGCGGTGATCGAGCCCGAGGACGTCCCGCTGATCACCCAGCTGGTCCTGGGCGGCGACGCCCTCCAGGACGCGCTGGTCAAGAAGTGGCTGCCGCACGCCGACGTGGGCCAGGTGTACGGGGCGAGCGAGGGGTCCATCTCCTCGACGATCGGCGTCCTCGGCGCCGACTCGCCCTCGAACCTCGCGGGGCGTCCGCTGCCGAACACGGACATCTACCTGCTGTCGGAGTCGATGCAGCCGGTGCCGCAGGGGGAGGTCGGCGAGATCTACATCGGCGGTGTCGGCGTCGGCCAGGAGTACCTGGGCCGGCCCGCCCTGACGGCGGAGAGCTTCGTGCCGAATCCGTTCACGGACCGGCGCGGTCATCAGTTGTACCGCACGCGCGACCTGGGTCGCATCACGCCGGACGGCGAGTTGGAATTCGTCGGGCGCTGCGACGACATGGTGAAGATCCACGGCGTCCGCGTGGAGCCGGCCGAGGTCGAGACGGCCATTAGCTCGGTCGAAGGGGTCGCCGAATGCTCCGTCGTCGCCGACAAGGACAAGCACGGCTCCTCGCTCCTGCGTGCCTACGTGAGGGCGACGACAGCTGCTCCGGCTGACGAGGCGCTGCTGCGCTCGCAGCTCAAGAAAGTCCTGCCGGAGAGCATGATCCCGCGCACCATCACGTACGTCGATGCCTTCCCACTGACCACCAACGGAAAGGTCGACCGGCGCAAGCTCCTGGAGATCGATCCGCCGCAGGTGGAGCGCGGCAACCGGGAGGCGATGTCCGAGGCCATGAGCATCGTCGCCGACACCTGGGAGGACGTCCTGGGGATCAGCCCGATCTCAGTGTCGGACAACTACTTCGAGCTCGGCGGCGACTCCCTCGGCGCGACGCGCATCATCGCGCGCCTGGAGCAGAACTTCGCGGTGCAGATCGACTTCTCCGAGTTCCTGCGCCACGCGACCGTCCATGACCTCGTCCGTCACATCGAAGGCCTGCGGGGAGTGAGCCCGCGGCCCGTGCCCTTGCCGCGACCTGCGGGCTCGGACCGGGTACCGCTGTCGTACGGCCAGCGCAGGCTGTGGCTCGCCGACCAGGTGACGCCCGGAAGCCTGGCGTACACCACGCCCCTGATCCTGCGGCTCCGCGGTCCGGTGCGCCCCGACGTGGTGCAGGCGTCTCTGAGCGCCATCGTTGCGCGGCACGAGGTGCTGCGGACGGTGTTCGCGGCGGAGCGCGGGGTCCCAGTCCAGGTGATCGGCCCGGCGTACGAGGTCGCCCTGCCCGTGGTGGACTGCCGCGACGGCAGCCCGGACGACGTGGACGCTGCAATCCGGGAAGAGCTCACCACGCCCTTCCGCCTGGCCAGGGGCCCGTTGTTCCGCGCGCGGCTGATCGTGACCAGCGTTCAGGAGAGCGTCCTGGTGCTCAACATGCACCACATCGTGACCGACGGCTGGTCGACCGCCGTGTTCCTGGACGAGCTGGCCGCGTTCTACCCGGCGCTGTGCGCGGGCGAACCCGAGGCCGCGCCCTTGCCGGACCTGCCCGTGCAGTACGCGGACTACGCGCTGTCGCAGGAGGTGCTGCTGACCGCGGATCGCAGGCAGGCGCTGGAGACGTACTGGCGCGACAAGCTCGACGGAGCCCCCGCCTACATGCAACTGCCCTACGACAGGCAGCCACTGGCCGATCCGCGGTGGGAAGGCGACACCCACAGCTTCACCCTCGACCCCCAACTCACCACCGACCTGCGCACCCTGGCACGCGACGAAGGCCTCACCCCCTTCATGGTCCTCCTCGCCGCCTACAACATCCTCCTGCACCAACTCACCGGCCACACCGACATCGTCATCGCCACCCCCGTCGCAGGCCGCAACCACCCCCACCTCGACCACCTCATCGGGTTCTTCGTCAACAACCTCGTGCTGCGCACCGACCTCGGCGCAAACCCCACCTTCCGCGACGTCACCCACCGCACACGCGAAACCGTCCTCGACGCACAAGACCACCAAGACCTCCCCTTCGACCTCCTCGTCGCCGCCACCCGCCCCCCACGCCGCCCCAACCAAACCCCGTACATGGAGGTCTGGTTCGCGCTCAACCAGGAAGAGAGCACGGACCGCGTGGCGGGCGACACCTTGATTGCGATCGACGAGTACGCGGAGGACCGCGACAGCGTGCGACACGACTTCTCGTTGGAGGTGACCGCGGTCGGGGACGGCCTTGAGGTGTCGATCCTGTGTCGTGACGGGCTGTACTCGAAGGCGGAGATCGCCGACATGTTGGCCCTGTGGAACAACATCCTTGCCAGCGGGTTGGCCGCTCCAGACCGGCCGATACGTGAAGCAGTCACCGACTAAGGAGTTCACATTGGCACTCATAGCGGGGTTTTCGGAAGGCTTTCACGACGCTGCACTATGTCTTCTGGACGACACGAACATCATTCACGCCTCACACAGCGAGCGCTACTCCCGGGAGAAGGGAGACCGCTGGCTGCATCCCACACAGCTTGAGATGATGCGCAAGGCCGATACGGTCGCGTATTACGAGCGCCCCTGGCTCAAGGCCACGCGGCGGCTCTACGCGGGGCAGAAGCTGGCGCGTCGGCGCACCCGTGCAGACGTTTCCTTCTCTCACCATGAGTCCCATGCCGCAGCCGGCTACTACACGGCGCCCTTTGACGACTGCAACATCCTCGTCGTCGATGCGATCGGCGAATGGGACACCATTTCCATATGGGACAACATGAAGAAGGTGCGCAGCTGGCGCTATCCCTACTCGCTGGGTCTGCTCTATTCCGCGATCACCAAGCGCATCGGGCTCAAGCCGAATTCCGACGAGTACATCACGATGGGCATGGCCGCCTATGGGGAGCCCCGCTACGACCTGAGCCCACTGCTGGAAAGGAATCTGCACCTGGGCTGCGACGACATCTACCCCGACGCGCGCAACGAGGACCTGGCCGCATCCGTCCAGCTGCTCTTCGAGGAGAAGCTGCTGGAGCTCGTCAAGCTCTGCCCGAAGGACAACCTCGTCCTCATGGGCGGATGCGCGCTCAACTGCGTCGCCAACTCGCGCATCGAGGGCAAGAACCTGTGGATCATGCCCAACCCCGGTGACGCGGGCAGCGCGCTCGGTGCCGCGGCCCTGGTTCGACGCGCCAAGCTGACGTGGGTCGATCCGTATCTCGGGACGGAGCTCCCGCGGTCCAACCCGTCTGCGATCGTGGAGGAGCTCCTGGCCGAGAAGGTCTGCGGCGTGGCATCGGAGCGGGCGGAGTTCGGGCCGCGCGCGCTGGGGAACCGCAGCCTCCTGGCGGACTGCCGGTACGACCTCAAGGACACGGTGAACCGCATCAAGCGGCGGCAGCTCTTCCGCCCGTTCGCGCCCGCGATTCTGGAAGAGTTCGCAGGCGAGTACTTCGAAGGCCCCATGAACGAGTACATGCAGTTCACCAGCCGGGCCCTGCACGACTATGCAAGCGTCACGCACGTGGACGGCACAGCACGCGTCCAGGTAGTCAGGAAAGACAGCTCGTCGGTACTTCGCCAGGTACTGGAGGAGTGGTACGAGAAGACTGGCGTTCCGATGCTGCTCAACACGTCATTGAACATCAAGGACGAGCCGATGGTCGACAATGCCCACGACGCTCAGATGTTCACGAAGAAATATGGGATCAATGTCTTCTAGATTCGGCGTTATAGGCAAATTGACGAGCCCGTTTCGCTCACTGGGCCGGTACCTCGCCTGGCGGCGGCGAGCAAAGCGGCTCTCCAAGAAGGACTCGTACATCTACGACTGACGCTCCCGTCGTCGTCCACGGGTCCACCAGCGAACATCCCGCACACACCACTAGGACGGATGAACATCCTGATGTCTGAAATCTTCCGCCCCGACGAGTACACACCGCAGGTCTCCACGAGCAGCAAGGTCTCGTCCCACACGGAGTGGGATCCGCTCGAAGAAGTCATCGTGGGCATCATGGACGATGCTCATTTCCCGCCGTGGCACTCGTCGCTGGCACCGGTGCTCCCCACCAATCAGCACGGCACGTTCCAGAAGTACGCGGGACAGGCGTTCCCGGCCGACCAGGTGAAGGCCGCCAGCGAGGAGCTGGAGGAGTTCGTCCGCATATTGGAGGGCGAGGGCGTCACCGTGCGCCGCCCAGAGCCGATCCCGCAGTCCCAGCCCTACTCGACCGGCGCGTGGACGAGCACCGGGTTGTACGCCGCGATGCCGCGCGACGCCCTGCTGGTCGTGGGCGACCAGATCATCGAGTGCCCGATGGCCTGGCGGTCGCGCTACTACGAGACCCTGGCGTACCGGCCACTGCTCAAGGAGTACTTCCACAGCGGAGCGCGGTGGACCGCCGGCCCCAAGCCGGAGCTCACGGACGCCCAGTACGATCTCGACTGGACCGAGCCGGCAGAAGGCGAGCCGACGCGTCTGGTGGTGACCGAGTTCGAGCCCACCTTCGACGCCGCCGACTTCCTCCGCTTCGGGCGCGACATCGTCGCGCAGAAGAGCAACGTCACCAATGAGTTCGGCATCGAGTGGGTCCGCCGCTGCCTGGGTGACGAGTACCGCGTCAGGGTGGTGGAGTTCGACGACCCGCACCCCATGCACATCGACGCAACCATCGCGCCGTTGGCGCCCGGCAAGCTGCTCATCAACCCCGAGCGCGTGCTCGACGTTCCCTCCATGTTCAAGGGCTGGGACGTGATGGCCGCTCCGGCTCCGGTGATCCCCGACTCGCACCCGCTCTACATGACGAGCAAGTGGATCAACATGAACATCCTCATGCTGGACGAAAAGCGGGTGATCGTCGAAGCCCAGGACGAACCGATGATCCAGATGTTCAAGAACTGGGGATTCACTCCGATTCCGTGCAACTTCCGGAACTTCAACAGCTTCGGCGGCTCTTTCCACTGCGCCACCCTGGACGTTCGCCGGACGGGCACGCTTGAGTCCTACCTTGACTGAGCAGCACATCCCCGACACTGCACGCGCGAAAGGGAACGACCGCACGGAGCGAGGTGGGGAGGATGGGTGAGATTCTCAAGAATCTTACGCCGGATCGCCCCGTGACCCTGTGCAATCTCATCTGTCTTCCCTATGCGGGTGGCGGGGCCAGGGTCTTCCGGGACTGGCCCCGCCACCTGTCGCGGCTGGTCAATGTCTACGCGGTCCAGCTTCCGGGCCGGGAGGACCGCGTCGCGGAGCCGGCCGAGGCGGACGCCGAGCGGGTGGTGAGCGCACTCGTCGAGGCGATCGCACCACTGGCCGACGAGAAGACCGTCCTGTTCGGGCACAGCCTCGGGGCGACACTGGCGGCCCGCGTGGGGCAGGAACTGTTCGGCGACCGGAGCGAATCCGATGCCGTGCTCTTCGTCTCCGGACGGCGATCCCCGTGGAGCGGCCCGCTGAGGTCGAGCGCTCGTGGCCTATCGGACGCAGAACTCCTCAGCCGGCTCGCATCCGTGAGCGGCCTCCATGCGCAGTTGGCGGCCGATCCGGCATTCGCACAGATGATGCTGCCTGCGCTGAAGGCGGATCTGCACCTGTCGGACGCGGCACAGGGAATCCGTGAGCGAGGAGTGCCGATCCCGGTGATCGGCCTCTACGGGAGCCAGGACGAGGGAACTCCGCTGAGTTACGTCCGGCAATGGTCCCGCTTCACGACGGGGAGATTCCGGAGCGTCGAGATCGACGGCGATCATTTCTTTCTAGAACCGAATGTCAAACGCGTGACGGCAATCGTCGATGCGGCGGCGCGCAGCCTGATGGGGCTGTGACTTACTCATTGCCATGTCACATAACGGGAAAGTGGGCTGACGTGACCTTGGAATCGGGCAATCCGTTCTACAACATACCTGGCGCTGTCCGACTGAGGGGCGAGCTGGACGTCGAAGCGCTGGGAGCGACGTTGAACTCCGCGGGAGGCCACCCGGGTGGCCAACGGCCGCCGGTTGTCCTGCCGGTCGTGGACGTGTCGGCGGAGCCGGACCCCGAGGCCGCCGCGCTTCGGCGGGTCACGCAGGAAGCGTTGGCGCCGTTCGACCTCGCACTCGACTCTTCAGGGTCTTCGGGCTCCGCAGCCGAGCCCTTGCTCCGTGCCGGCCTGGTGCGACTGGCCCCTGACGACCACATGCTGTGGGTGACGGCTCAGGGGCCCGAAACCGATCTGTCGTCTCAGGTGGAGTTCTGGCGTGCGGAGCTGGCGGACGCTCCCGCCATCCTCCAGCTGCCCCTGGACCGACCCCGCCCGGTCATCAGCTC